>NZ_JBHIRH010000011.1:0-59830 GCF_042196945.1 Bartonella sp. AA81SXKL
CGAGCTTTAAGAGAAGCAAAAAAGCAAAAATGCGAACTCATAGAAATCAAACCTACCGGTGAACTGCTTATCTATCTGAAAGCAGATATTCCAATACCAAACTCAACAGCACACCCAGACAAACTTTTAGATTTGTCAAAGAATGAATATTACGAAATCGCACTCTCTAAGATGTAAAATTGATCATGCCAAAACCACGCCCCCCTCATCTCGTTAAACAAATTACCCAACATGGCAAAATCGTATGGTATGTACGTATTGGTCATGGAAAACGTATTAGAATACGCGGAACTTATGGAACACAAGAGTTTGTTGACAACTACAAAAGCGCACTTGCCGAATTACAAGGCATAATCCCTCCAAAACCGAAAATCGGCAAACTGATTGAAGGGTCATTTGCATGGCTGCTTAAACAATACTTTAACAGCTCTAATTGGCATAGCTACACTAAAGCTACAAAAAAACAAAAAGAACTCATCCTTATGAAGGTATGTGATACCATAGGAAACATTCCATACAAAGCAATTGAAAAGAAACATATCATAGCCGGCGTTGAACGACGCAAAGAAACACCAGCAATGGCTAGAAACTTTCTGAAAGCCCTTAATGGGCTTTTTAATTGGGCGATTGACCAAGGTCTTTTAGAAAATAATCCAGCCTTAGGTGTTAAAAGACCAGCCCTTCATAACAAAGATGGGTTTGCTGTTTGGACAGAAGAAGATGTTGAGAAATATTATCAAAGATGGTCCCATGGTACCCATGAACGCGTTTGGATTGATGTCCTTTTGTATACGGGTTTGCGTCGTGGTGATGCGGTCCGCATTGGCTGGAAAGATGTAAAGAATAATATCATTCATCTCAAAACAGAGAAAAGTAAATTCCAAACAGATGTCTTTCTACCTATTTTACCGGAATTAGCCAAAACGCTTGAAACTGGTCCTATTGGAGAAGAAACATTCATTTGTGGTAAAGAAGGTAAAAAACTAGTTAAAGAAAGTTTTGGCAACCTTTTTCGTGAGGCTTGTAACGTAGCGGGAATCAAAAAATCAGCACATGGCTTAAGAAAATTAGCAGCAACACGCGCAGCTAATTCTGGTGCAACAGTATCACAACTCAAAGCAATTTTTGGCTGGACAAATGATGCTATGGCATCTCTTTACACAAAGAGCACAGACCGTAAAAAACTCGCTCTTGCAACCATAAAAAAGCTTCAAAAAGATGAGGGATAGAGGCAAAAAAACTCAATAGAATCAAGATTCACCTATTCCCTTATATTAGACATAACTATTTTATTTTACTTGCTTTTTATTTGCCTGTCACGCCCACCATTCAACTTTATAGTATAAATAAATTATCGAATTATCGTATTCTTCCAAGGTACGGGATGCGTAAATAAAGATTCGGAAATAAGATTTTGCAACATGCCTCTACAAAGGGCATACTTTACGGAGTGTTTCTAATATTTTTTACGTTCTGATAGCGCCTCTTGGGGGAAAAAGTATCACAAACGTAATAACAGCCTCATTTTTCAACAGATTAGAAGTTTGATTTTAAAATTCTTTCCACAAGCATAGGCTTCCGTTCTAAAAAATATTGTTTATTTCCTGATCTATCCTCTGTTTTTCTTAATTCTTTCATGTCTATTGGTATACACTTGTTGTCTAAACAGTTAGATATAACAACAGTCACTTCGATAGATATAAAACACTTAACCTTAGAGCTGTATTTTGAGTTTACCAATTACAGATTATAATAAAATATTAAAAAGAGTAAAAAACACGATAAAAGCAAATTTTTTCATTCTAAAAATACATTGATTTATAATCATGTTTTATTGTTTGCCATGTTGAATGAGAAATCCGAATATCGTAATGTTTTCTCATTTCAAACCTATTTATATTGAATCAAACAAAACCGTCTCTCTTACACGTCATAAGAGGAATTAGTATTAAGTAAAAATTGTATAAAAAAGCACAAAAATGCCGATAAATGCCTCAAGTGCTGAGATCTATTGCAACATCGGAGGCTGACAAATAGGCAAAGTGTATGATAATGTCAGCTTATTTCTTCATAAGTGTAAAGATGATGGAGCTCAATGGATTTATCATTGTACCATTCACGAGCGCCAGAGTGAAGTGAGCTTTAAGAGATATCTCTTAAAACAAAGCCTGTAAAATGGCATTCTCCTCACACTGTATTCCTATTGAAATAATGATCACCTTGAACCGTGTGAGTTTAGATCTTCAGAGCTCATCTGTATAACATTTTAATGTGATTGTTATCCAATATTAAAATACTTCTAACATGATGTACAAACTATAAAGAAATAAGAAAAAACATTTGAAAATGTAAATATGAAATCTAAAATTTAACTCTAAGATACAATCTATCTTCATTCATATAAATATACAGTATACATTCTTAAACCTATAAGACTAAGAAAACCTAAACATTGATGAAACCTATAACCCTACCTGAGAAACAGTGACAATCATGTTAAATCAAATTGTCCGCAAGTGTCTCTCATTGAAAAAAACAATATCTTATCTGGACGGCACATATAACATCTTTTTATACGAAAAAACTATAAAGAAGTAATTCGTTATGAATCACAGCTTCCAAGACAAGAAGATATTTTCCACCTCTTGTGCCATCTGTAAATTCTCATCATAAACAGATATCGTTTTTATTCTTCAATGTTTCATAAACTGTTCTAAATCGAATCCATCATGCCTTGTATCTAATCAAAATCGATCTTACCAAAGATCATGCTAAAAAACGTAATAATATTATTCATAAAAAATAAAAAAATCACAATAGATGTTTTTGGGCAATTTCACCAGCATTAGCCGCAATGCTTAAATCTAATCTAAGAAATAAAATATTCATTTTCAGAAAGATGAAAAGAAGCTCATAAAAAAGAGTTTTTGTAATCTGTTTCCTAAAGCATGTGATATAATAGCAACACGCGGCAAGAATATGCAATGCTAAAGTTTCAGCAATCAAAAGCAATTTTTACTGAAAAAAGAGAAAACAGCATCATTTTATACTAAAACAGTCAACAGAAAACGTTTAGCAACAAAATAAACCAAAAAACATCAAAAAGATTCGGGATTATACAGAAAAATAAGCTAATAGAATAAAAGGAAAACTCTCTAACTTTTTATAGCCTATAAATATCATTTAAACATGGTGATCCCGACAGGATTCGAACCTGTGACCCACGGCTTAGAAGGCCGTTGCTCTATCCAGCTGAGCTACGGGACCCAACTGATTATTTTCTCAATTCAAAATAGCATCTTCAATTCAATGTGTCCAAGAATGCTGCCGATCACTGCGAAAATTATCAGAATAAGAAATAGCACGTCGAATCGATGTATGTTTCTTTTCTACACGGTAAGAGATAGCATTCTTACGTGCAAAAGCAATCGCTTCTTCCTTCCTATTAAATCGAATCCTTACCTGATTATTCATATCAGACGTTGCTGTGTAGCCCATAAGAGGTTCAAGCATTTTTGCTTTCATTGGCTCATACTCTAGAATCCAAAAACCTGTATTCCCCTTACCTGACTGCATAGCTGTCTTAGCAGGACTATAAATACGTGCGATCATGCCTTTTTCCTTCAGATTACACAACGCTTGGATGATAGTTTTCACCACACGTACCCAATTGGGTCATTCTCACACACTCAATCAAATATGGTCGGAGCGATAGGATTCGAACCTACGACCCCCTGATCCCAAATCAGGTGCGCTACCAGGCTGCGCTACGCTCCGCCATTTACATTTACTTGATGCACATTTCCTAAAATTTTCACAACAGAAGTGCAAGAGAAAAACACACTTTTTTTTAATTTTGTTGTATTTCTTTACAAAAAAGCACATTTTTTAATTTTTCCCTCTACTCAATAACAAATTTATTGACAAATAGTAGAAAATAACTTCCGTAAGAAAATCCAATCTATATTAAAAAATAACGAATTTCTCTATAAGGATTTCATAATTTTTATCCTGTTTTAAGCAAGCTCTCATTGTATCAAAACACATTCCACAGATACAATTTTAGAAAAAAATGACTTAAATATTATAGAAAAACTTTCCCAAAGAGAACATAAGCCAAAAAATTCAGCTGTATTAAGCTTTTTTCCCCTCTTTTTCTATCTTCCCAAAGACTCTTTTATTAAAAATTCTAGAATCTTCTACAATCCAAATCCATAAACAACAAACATTTTTTCAAAGCACAAAGGTTTTATTATAAATAAAATACAGCGCTCTTTTTAGAAAAATTTTCAAATACGAAGATGGTAAGAATTCAACATCATACAATAAAATCTCAAAGCTATTTAAAATAAAAACACGATAAGAGTAAAAAATACTATTTTTTACTCTTATATAGATATCCAAAAAGAAAAAATTTAAATGACTTGTCTTCCACATATTGAAACGATAATAGAAGGACAGAATAAGTAAGCCATGATAAGGAGTATTTACGGATTTCTTCTATTTAAAACTTCAGCAATAACAGCACGTGTTATTTTTCTTTTTCTTTGTAATGCCAACTGATCAACAGAATCAATAACACGCTTCAATGAAAATAAAGAACGTTCACAACGGCTTACAAGATAATAAACCGTATCTGGATGTACAATAAGTTGCCTATCGGAAAAAAGCTTAAATGCAACAGCTGTTAACAATGCATCATCAGGCTGATTAATTTCAACGAACATCACCGAATTAAGGCGACTTTTTAGATCATTTAACATTAAATTCCAAGCGGAAGGAAGTGTTTGTGCCGTCATCAATAAAGTAGCTTGTCGTGCATCAAGATTTGCTTGCTTAATACTGTTAATTAAATGAAAAAGTTCTGTCTCATTGATTTCACCTGTATCAATATCCTCTATTAAAAATGATCTGCCTAAAGAAGCCATAGTAACAGCCTGATCAAGTTCATTGTGCTGAATCCTGAAAGCATCTGCTTTTTGGAGCCATATATTAGAAAAATGCGTTTTTCCAGATCCTTCTTTACCAACCAAAACTGCAATAGGTAAGCTCCAATTGGGCCAGTGATCAATAAGCTGAAAAGCCATACGATTGCTTTCCGTTACCACTAAATCCTCAAATTGAAAAATCGGATCATAAGGAAAATTTAAAGATAATTGCGTTTCACGCCCATTCATTTTAGCGGCTCCGAATTTCCGCTTCGCGAATACATCTGAGAACTCAGATAAGTATGAAGAGCAAAACGAACTAAAACGCCAACAGCCGCTGCCGCAGGAACAGCAACAAGCATACCAGTAAAACCAAAGAGTGAAGAAAAAGCAAAAAGTGAAAACATCAACCATACAGGATGTAATCCCACTGATGAACCTACAAGCTTGGGTTGAAGAATATAACCTTCAATAAATTGACCAATTAAAAAAAGTGCCATCACAACAATGATTCCCCCCCAATTATTGGGATAAAACTGGACCCATGCAATACCAACAGAAAGGACCAAACCACTCATTGTGCCGATATAAGGAATAAAGCTAATAAGACCAATAAACATACCAATCAAAAGACTAAAATTGAGTCCTGCAATCGTTAAACCAATAGCATAATAGCCTCCCAATATGAGACAAACTGTTCCTTGTCCACGAACAAAGCCTGCAATAGCTCTATCCATTTCATGAAAAATACTACGGACGGTTTCAAGATGATCACGCGGTATTAACGAATCGATTGCTGTTACCATACGTGGCCAATCTAATAACATATAAAATGCCACCACAGGTGCCACAACAAATAGGCTAACGATATTAACGATTGACTTTCCTGACTTTAAAAGTGAATTCAAAAGAGACGTAATAAAATCCGAACCTTCGCCCAAAAATCCTTTAATATTATTCCGTAATTCATTTGGATCACTTCCAAAATAGCGCCTTAACCAATCAAAATCATGCTCAACAAAAAAGGTTTGAATACGATTAATATAAACAGGTAAACCATCACTCATAAATTGCTGTATTTGCCAACTAATAACAGGAATCAAAATAACTAAAGCAGCAACAAAGGTAATAACAATAAATAAGGTAATAAGGACAGTCCCAAACACACGACGAATACCAAATTTTTCAAGTAATTGAACAATGGGATTGAGAAAATAAGCCAACACAATCCCTGCCACAAAAGGAAGCAAAATCGATCCAAAAACAAACATAAAAAGAATGAAAAAAATCAGCGTACCAAGCCAAAAAAAGATTTGTCTTTTCATATTATTCGGCAACGGTAATTGAGTATACGCTGGCACATAAGTCTTATAACGATCACGAGATGTATTCTCACTCACTTTCTTTCTCATAAGTTGCCAAGAAGACTGTTCGTGATTATCTGATATCTTGCTCATAAAATATCCTAAAAAAATCTTCACAAAAAATTATAAACAACTTCAAAATAAGGTACAAGAAAAGTTGCTTATTTTCTTATCAATATCTCTTGCAGAGAGAACTCTATCATGGCATTGCATAATATCAAAACCTGATTTTCCATTAAAGGAAGGCTCCAATGAGCAATCAAGATCTTACAAATAATAAATCCAAGGCTGGGGATAAATCCAAAGCTGGTCTTACCTACGCAAAAGCCGGTGTAAACATCGATATGGGTAATGCTATGGTAGAAAAAATTAAACCCTTTATACGCGCGACAAAACGAGCCGGAGCAGATGCAGAAATTGGCGGGTTTGGTGGCCTTTTTGATTTAAAAGCAGCTGGCTTTACAGATCCTATCCTAGTAGCAGCCAATGATGGTGTGGGAACAAAATTAAAAATTGCCATTGAAGTGGGGCACCATAACACTGTAGGTATTGACCTTGTAGCTATGTGTGTCAATGATTTACTCGTACAAGGAGCTGAACCTCTCTTTTTTCTGGATTATTTTGCAACTGGAAAGCTCGACCCTGAACAAGGTGCTGCGATTGTTTCTGGTATTGCAGAAGGATGTAAACAAGCCGGTGCTGCTCTTATTGGAGGAGAAACTGCAGAAATGCCAGGAATGTATGCAGAGGGAGATTATGATCTAGCCGGTTTTGCTGTAGGAGCATGCGAACGCAGCAAGCTACTCCCTTCAAAAGATTTGATAGAAGGTGATGTTATATTAGGTCTAAGCTCCTCTGGAATTCATTCCAATGGCTTTTCGCTTGTTCGACGAATCATCCAGCAAAATTATCTCAAATGGAATAACCCTGCCCCTTTTTCCCCCGAAAACAGCCTTGGTATAGCACTTCTTACACCAACACGCATTTATGTAAAATCGCTTCTTCCCATCATGCGAAAACATGAAGGGATTAAAGCTCTTGCTCATATTACGGGTGGAGGCTTTCCTGAAAATATTCCACGTGTCCTTCCATCTTCTCTCTGCGCTGAAATTAATCTTTCTACCATCAATGTTCCAGCAGTATTTTCATGGATTGCCAAACAAGGTAAAATAGAAGAAAGAGAAATGTTAAGAACATTCAATTGTGGTATTGGCATGATCATTATCGTAGCACAGCATGCAGCTGAAACAATTACACAAGCTCTTGAAAGAAAAGGAGAAACTGTAACTCCCCTTGGCATTTTAATAAAATGCCAAGATCAAAATAAAGGAATACTTTATAAAGGGGTACTGCATTTATGAAAAAAAAAATTGTCGTTTTTATTTCTGGTAATGGGTCCAATATGGTCGCACTTGCTCAAGCTAGTCAACAAAAAGAATATCCTGCTGAAATCGTCGCGGTTATTTGCGATAATCCGCGCGCAAACGGTATTGAAAAGGCGCAAAACCATAACTTACCTATTCATATTGTTGATCGTAAAATTTACAAAACAAAAGAAGAGCATGAAGAAAATATTTTTACGATTTTAGATCAATATAAACCGGATTTTCTCTGCTTTGCAGGGTATATGCGTCTTATCTCACCACGTTTTGTAAAACTTTATGAAGGACGAATTTTAAACATTCATCCTTCTCTTTTGCCTTCATTTAAAGGCTTAGACACACATGAAAAAGCTTTACAAGCAGGTGTAAAAATCACGGGTTGCACTGTTCATCTTGTTACAGAAGACATGGATGCAGGAAAAATCCTTGCCCAAGCAGCCGTTCCAGTCTATCCCCATGATACTGCTGAGTGCTTAGCACAAAGAGTTCTTAAAGTAGAGCATAAACTCTACCCCGAAGCTTTAAAAGCATTTATTGAAGGAAAGAGCAAAATGATAGATACGCAACAACAGCTTTTATCTTTTTGAGTGTATCAACAATCTATTAATCAGCATATTTCAATGCTTTACACATAGTTTTTACTCAGTTTCTACAATTGAAAATCTCTATGAAATGTTGACATAATAGAGTCCATCTCTTCATAAATTTTTGCACAAAATATGTGGTGTTTTTGAATTTTAGTTCATTTTCAAAATTCTTCTTTATTCAGTTCTATGACATTATCATAAACACTATTTATCAAAATACTCTCGTATTTCGCCTAAAAAATCTTAAAATACGCAATTTTCTATTGCATAATTTTTTGCTCATGACGAAAGTGTTTCTTTAACTGTTAGAGCTAACTGTTTGAGTGTAAAAGGTTTAGATAAAAAACCAAAAACAGCATCTTGTGGAAGATTTTTAGCAAAAGCATCTTTTGCATATCCAGAAACGAAAAGAAATTTGATACCAGGATAGTTTTTACGGACTTCCTTCAATAAAGTGGGCCCATCCATTTCTGGCATTACCACATCGGAAACAATAATATCAACATCTCCTTTTTGTTCCTCAAGAATAGAGAGTGCTTCCACCCCACTTGCTGCCTCTAAAACCGTATATCCTCTCATTTGAAGAGCTCTTACCCCCCCCATTCTGACCGCATCTTCATCTTCAACCAATAAAACAGTCGCAGATCCTGTTAAGTCTATATTTTTATCTTTCTCTTCATCTTTTTCAATCTTTTGAGAAATTTCTCCTTTTATATTGGGGATATAACGGGGAAGAAAAATATGAAATGTTGCTCCTTCACCTTCTTTACTTTCACAATAAATATACCCACCGCTCTGCTTGATAATTCCATAAACCATTGATAAACCAAGTCCTGTTCCTTTTCCAACTTCTTTTGTTGTAAAAAATGGCTCAAACATTTTTTCTTGTATAGCAGCAGATATACCAGCCCCTGTATCTGAAATAGTCAATTGCACATACTCGCCAATTGCTAATCCAAGATGATTAAATTCAGCACTTTGTTGATTTGTAATATTATTTGTCGCAATCGTAACAATACCTCCATCTAACATGGCATCACGCGCATTAATAACCAAATTCATAATAACACGCTGAAAAGATGCTTGATCAACTTCAACGCTCCACAAATCTCTTCCATGGATAATTTTTAACTGAATATTATTCCCCAAAAGTGGTAAAATAAGATTGCGGATATCTGATAAAAATTCAGTAAAATCAATTTCTTCAGGTCGAAGTGTTTGCTTTCTAGAAAACGCTAACAATTGCTGGACAAGAGCAGCTGCACGATTAGCATTGTTTTTAATATTGATCAGATCAGCATGAGCAGGATCAGAACTACGATGCGTATTTAAAAGAAGATCACACGACATTAAAATTGCTGTTAAAACATTATTAAAATCATGAGCAATGCCGCCAGCCAATTGTCCTACAGCTTGCATCTTCTGACTTTGCATCATTTTATCTTCAAGAGTTTTTTGTTCGGTTGTTTCAATCACAGAGATAATAAGCAAATCTTGCAATGCATCACCGTGATAGGGCGGTACAGACATAATATGGAGCCGTAAATGGCATTCTTCATTTTTTTCTAAAACAGTTTCTAGAGAAACAAAATAATTTTTATTTGTCGCAATTCTCTGAAAAGAACGCTCTAACTGCACACAATCACGACGAGAAATAACATCATAAAAATTGACAGCTTTGTCCATACATCCCGTAAGTGATGAAAAAGCTTTATTCATATGAACCAATTGCCCTGCATGATCCACCACAGCTATTGCAAAAGGACTCGCATCAAAATATTCTCCTAATATACTGGGTAATTTTAATTGATCATCTTCTTCTTTTTGTACTTGTTGTGGAATGATCACAATACGATAAATGTCCTCCTCTTCTAAGAGAGAAGAAACAGATATAAGACAATGGAATATTTTCTCACAAGTCGTGTATGAATTTAAACATAACGAAAACCTATAAGGTAAAGAGTAACCTGAACTTTGATATCTGTTGGTTTGCAAACAGATATCACTCCATGAGCTCTTAGCACCAACGCTATCAAATAACGAATCAAAATTATGTTGACCAATTGAGAAATTCGCTAAATCAATTGAGAACCATTCTGCAAAAGTCGCATTGGCATAAAGAATAGTTCCTTGTTTATTAACGGATACAAAACCAATAGAAGCTTGATCCAAGTGATTGATAGCCTCTTGAAGGTTCGAGAAAAAAACTTCTCGCGTTTGTTGTAAGTGCGAAATATCAGTAATACGCCAAAATAAAAGCTTTTTTTTCTGTTTTGTGATAGGTTGAACGGAAATATTATACCAAACAGATTTTTTTGGTGTAGAATCAGTAAAAATTGGCTGTTCTACTCTTAATTCCTCTTGCGCTGCAAGATTATTACAGGCTGCAACCTTTAAGCGGTACGAGAGTCCACCAGCTCCTGGAAGATCCGCAATAACCCTATAACAAGACACTTCAGGCTTATAGGTCAGAATTTTTCGATAGTTTTGATTAGAATAATAAACAAAACCAGAAAGATCAGAGATTACAATTGCATCATCGCTCCTATTAAAGATGCTAAAATCAAAATCTTCATGCAACCACACATGATATCTTAAAATTCCCATTCCACACAAAACGAGTGTTGCAACACCGATCATTGCTAGAATCAAAAAAGATATTGATATCGCCTGTTGCAAATAGTTTTGTGTATAAAAAAAACCTAAAATACCCACAATGAAAAGAAAACCTAATACAAAAACAACACCAAAAATCACAACTCTCCGATGAAACGAAGACGCTGATCTTTCATTATTCTCAAAATCTTTATCCATCTCTCTTTGCCTTAGCTTATAGCTATTTCTTATGTCACAAAACTTCCTTTATATTCGTTGTTATGTTGTTATAAAGTATATGCTATGATATTATCTAAGATAAGCTCGCTTAATATTCAAAAGTTTATTTCTTACCATTATAAGTGAACCTTTTGAGGGTATGTTTATAAATTTATCTCAATAAAAAATAATATTTCCATCCAAAATGGGAGAAAATCTATGTATATCTGGTTATCAGAGCAAATAGGTGTATTTGCTGCAAACATAACGATAAGCTTTTTGCTTTTTATAATAACAATCGCAGCTATTACCGTAATTATCGTGTTTTTACGTCGCTTAAGTACGGGAAGATACAGCATTAATAGAAAAAAAAGTCTATCACGATTAGCATTATGTGAAGTAATTTCTATAGATCGGGCACGCCGCCTTGTTTTAGTCCGTTGCGATAATAAAGAACATTTGCTCCTTATTGGCGGATTAACAGACGTGGTTGTAGAATCTGATATTACTGGTACATCAAAAATACAAAAAAGAGAAACACACACACATCTAAATTCCGCCCTTCCAGAAAGAAACGATATATCGGATAAAAGTCCCTCTCCTTTTACGAATCAAGCGGTAAAAGATTCAGCCATCACCGCCGAAATTGAGGGGCGGCAAGAACCATCTTTATTCATTCCTACCCCTCAAAAATAAAATATACAATTTTATCACCACGAATTTCGTTTGTTTATCATCTCAATAACCTTAATCATCGCGATAAACTCTTTCACGTCGTTCATGACGTTCTTGCGCTTCCAATGACAAAACGGCTATCGGCCGAGCCTCAAGACGCTTTATACTAATGGGTTCGCCGGTTTCTTCACAAAAACCGTATGTCCCATTATCAATGCGCTCTAAAGCAGCATCTATTTTTGAAATAAGTTTCCTCTGACGATCACGAGCACGTAATTCGATTGTACGATCAGTTTCACAAGAAGCCCGATCAGTCAAATCGGGCTGACCAACATTCTCTTCCTGCAAATTTTCCAAAGTCTCACGAGCTTCTTTTAATATATCATTCTTCCAAGAAACCAATTTAGCACGAAAATACGCCTTTTGCCGCTCATTCATAAAAGGCTCATCTTCACTAGGGCGATATTGACCATCAATCTCTTCGCTCATGCAATAAAAAACCTCCACATATGCTATGTGCGGTCTATATATTGTGCAATACCCATCAACACAAGAATAAAATGTTTTTTCATAACAATCGACGAATATATCTAAATGCACTGTTTAGGTTTGATCGCTTTTTTATGTAGATTGAATTCTTGATCAAATCTCATCCAAAATCATTTTTCTCGCTTATTGAAAAACTTTAAAAAGAAGGAAATCAGATATCAGAGCCATCCCTCCCCTACTCTCTACATTGTTTAAAATCTAAATGAAGCAACAATAAATCATTTCATCAATGCAAAAAAATAAAATCTTTATAAAGGCAAAGTGTGATATTCACGTTTCAAATACATCAAAGCATCTTTTTCTTTATTACAGTTGATTGCAACAACCTCACCAATCAAAACACAATGGGTTGCGTGTTCGTGCCAACAAATCAAACGACAATCAAACGACGCTAGAGCGTCTGAAAGACTAGGCGCCCCCGTTTGCAAAGCTCCCCATTGAGCAACATCAAAACGCTCATTTTGTGTAGAATTGCAACGCCTCGAAAAAACATCCGCTAATGAGCGATGTTTTCCTGCCAAGCTATTAACACAAAAATTTCCATTCTCCATAAACACCTGATTCTTTAAATTATGGCGCATGAGACAAACAAGAAGGGTTGGAGGATTATCAGATAAAGAACAACACGCCGAAACAGTCACCCCGCGTCTTCCCTTAATACCATTTGTTGTCACAATATGCACAGCTCCTGCAAAAAGACTCATGGCATCTCGATATTCTTGGGAAGAAACCGCAATAGTATGTTTATGTTGAAGTTCAGGCATCAAATATGTTTTATGATTCGACATATCTTTCACTTATAAAGCTTTAAAATTTCAAGCGATCTTTCCATAAAAAGACCTATAATACATATTTTTTCTTTTCCGTCATAACACAAAAAATATTTGTGTATACACAGCGATATGATAAAAACTGCCAATCTAAGGAGATTTTAATGCCCCATGCACATCTCATTTCGCCTTCTCTCTTGGCTTCTGATTTTTCTAAACTTGGACAAGAAATGTTAGATGTTGTTGATGCTGGTGCAGATTGGCTTCATCTTGATATTATGGATGGGCACTTTGTTCCTAACATCACCTTTGGTCCTGAAATTGTCAAAGCTCTGCGCCCATTAACAAAAGCAATATTTGATGTCCACCTGATGATCGCACCAGTAGACCCTTATTTAGAAGCTTTTGCAAAAGCAGGTTCAGATATTATAACTATTCATGCTGAAGCAGGTCCACATCTTCATCGTTCATTACAAACAATCAAAAAAATGGGGAAAAAAGCAGGAATCGCACTCAATCCAAGCACCCCTGAACATATCCTTGAATATTTGCTTGATCAATTAGATCTCATTCTCATCATGACGGTCAATCCCGGTTTTGGTGGACAAAGTTTTATTCCAGAAATAAAAGATAAAATTAAGCGCGTTAAAAGCATGATTGCAAACCGCCCTATTGATCTTGAAGTTGATGGTGGTATCACCGTTGATACAATTGGGATAGCTGCAAAAGCTGGTGCAAATGTATTTGTCGCAGGCTCTGCAATTTATAAAGATGGAAATAAAGAGCTTTACAAAACACGTATTAATGCATTGCGGCAAGCCGCAATCCTCTCACAACAAGGAAAAAAATGATGATCGCACGTTATTCCCGCCCTGCAATGGTAACAATTTGGTCTCCTGAAACAAAATATCGTATTTGGTTTGAAATTGAAGCCCATGCCTGTGATGCCCTTGCTCAATTAGGGATTATTCCGAAAGAAGCCGCCAAAGTCATTTGGGAAAAAGGGGCAGCAGCTAAATTTGATATCAATCGCATTGATGAAATTGAAGCAATTAGCAAACATGATGTTATCGCATTTCTAACCCACCTAGCTGAATTCATTGGACCAGAAGCACGTTTTATCCACCAAGGCATGACATCATCTGATGTTCTCGATACAACGCTGAACATTCAATTGATGCTTGCGAGTGATATTTTGCTAGAGGATATAGACCAACTTCTTGAAGCATTAAAAAGACGGGCTTTTGAGCATAAAGAGACAATCACCATTGGGCGGAGTCATGGCATTCATGCCGAACCGACAACATTTGGAATCAAGTTTGCTCTTGCATACGCTGAATTTTCCCGTTGTCGCAAACGTCTTCTTGCCGCACGAGAAGAAATTTCTACTTGCGCGATTTCAGGAGCTGTAGGAACTTTTGCAAATATCGATCCACGCGTTGAAGCACATGTAGCAAAAGCCTTGAGGATGCGTGCTGAACCGGTTTCCACCCAAGTAATACCAAGAGATCGTCATGCTATGTTTTTTGCAACACTTGGTGTTATTGCTTCCTCTATTGAAAGGCTAGCAATAGAAATACGCCATTTACAACGAACAGAAGTTCTTGAAGCAGAGGAACATTTCTCACCTGGGCAAAAAGGTTCATCGGCAATGCCTCATAAACGTAATCCAGTTTTAACAGAAAATTTAACTGGATTAGCCCGTATGGTACGTGCATTTGCACTCCCAGCCATGGAAAATGTAGCTCTTTGGCATGAACGTGATATTTCCCATTCATCTGTTGAGCGTTATATTGCTCCAGATGCGACTATTACACTTGATTTTGCTCTTTCTCGCCTCACATCTGTCATTGAAAATCTCATTGTCTATCCAGAAAATATGCAAAAAAATCTCAATAAATTCCGCGGTCTTGTTCACTCACAACGGGTTCTTTTAGCACTCACACAAGCAGGGATTAGTCGTGAAGATTCTTATCGGATTGTACAACGAAATGCGATGAAAGTTTGGGAACAAGGAAAAGATTTTTTAGAAGAACTCCTCAACGATAAAGATGTTACCAAAGCTTTAAGTGAAGAAGAGCTTCGCGAAAAATTTGATCTTTCTTACCACACCAAACATATCAATACGATTTTTAAACGTGTTTTTGAAGAACAATAAAGCGACATAGAAAACCAAAATCCATTCCACCTATGATCAAAAATCTGTTGTAACAAAGAAAACAATTCATGAAAGCAAATCAACTCGATATTCTTATTGTTCCTGGCTACAAAGGATCTGGTCCAGATCATTGGCAAACACGCTGGGAAAAAAAATTGTCGACAGCCCGCCGCATTGAACAACTCCATTGGTCAAAGCCTGTTTGTGAAGAGTGGGTTAACAAAGTTAAAACCGCCATCGCAAAAGCTCAAAGACCTGTTATGCTTATTGCTCATTCATTAGGAGTTCCCAGTGTTATTCATGCAACTGTACACAATACAGAAAAAATTTGTGGCGCTTTCTTTGTTGCCCCTCCAGATGTCGCCAATGAAAAAATACGTCCCAAACATTTAATGACATTTGGCCCCTATCATCGCCAAAAGCTTCCTTTTCCTTCTATTGTCATAGCCAGTCGCAACGATGAGTTTTGTCAATTTTCAGTAGCAGAAAAAATTGCCAATGATTGGGGATCACTCTTTGTTGATGCTGGGTATTCTGGCCATATTAACGCAGAATCCGGACACGGACCTTGGCCTGAAGGGCTTATGGTCCTCTCTCACTTTCTTGCAAAAATTTGATCCAAAAGAGGTGATCTTCTTTCTCATCGCTTATGTATCTTCACCTTTGGATAAACGTGTAATGATAAAAATTATAAAAGTATCATAGCAATATCATTGAGAAATTCTATCAATTAGGATAGTATCATTTATCAATGTTATTAAAAACCTCTCAAGATAAATAGAGAATCATGATGAATCGTCGCCACCGTATTTATGAAGGCAAGGCTAAAATTTTATATGAAGGACCTGAACCAGGGACTTATATTCAATTTTTTAAAGATGATGCAACTGCCTTTAATGCAAAAAAACATGAAATTATCGACGGAAAGGGGGTTTTAAACAACCGAATTTCGGAACATATTTTTAGCCATCTTGGACGTTTGGGCATCCCAACACATTTTATCAAACGTATAAACATGCGCGAACAGCTTATTAAAGCGGTGGAAATCATTCCGTTGGAAGTTGTTGTTCGCAATGTTGCTGCCGGCTCTCTTGCTAAGCGTTTAGGACTGGAAGAAGGAACCCCGCTTCCGCAATCC
Organism: Bartonella sp. AA81SXKL; assembly: GCF_042196945.1. NCBI lineage: Bacteria > Pseudomonadati > Pseudomonadota > Alphaproteobacteria > Hyphomicrobiales > Bartonellaceae > Bartonella > Bartonella sp. AA81SXKL. The sequence continues at coordinate 16,366 of NZ_JBHIRH010000011.1, forward strand.
ATCATTGAATTCTACTATAAAAATGATTCTCTCGATGATCCTATGGTAACGGAAGAACATATCACAGCTTTTGGGTGGGCTGTCCCACAAGAGATAGAAGATATCATGCAACTTTCAATTCGTATTAATGATTTTCTTTCTGGGCTTTTTGCCGGTGTTAACATCCAATTAATTGATTTTAAAATGGAATTTGGTCGCCTGTGGGAAGATGAAACAATGCGCATTGTTCTTGCTGATGAAATCTCTCCTGATTCTGCACGACTATGGGATATGCACACACAAGAAAAAATGGATAAAGACCGTTTTCGTCGTGATATGGGAGGGCTTATTAATGCCTATCAAGAAGTTGCCAAACGTCTTGGTATTATAAATGAAAACGAACCAACACGACCAAGTGGTCCCGTTCTCGTAAAGTAAAAACAAGGTAAAAAACATCACCTTATACAAACACCCCTCTTCAAAGGAGAGGTTCTTTTAAAAAGCAGGAAGCAAAAAATGAAAGCACGCATTACAGTTACTTTAAGAGAAAGCGTTCTTGATCCACAAGGAGAAGCGATTGTCGGTGCTTTAAAAAGTTTGGCTTTCGAAGGCATTCAATCTATTCGTCAAGGAAAGGTTTTTGATATTGTTCTTGATGATCTACCTTCTGAAACTGCAAAGAAAAAACTTGAACAAATGTGTGAAGAGTTACTCGCAAATACTGTCATTGAAAATTATACAATCGAACTTCTGTAAGTGAAACGCTCATGAAAACTGCCATCATTCAACTTCCTGGATTAAATCGTGATCGAGATATGATTGCAGCATTACATCATATAACGGGAGTTGAGCCACTAAAAATTTGGCAAACAGAAACAACAATTCCAGATGTAGATGTTATTATTATTCCTGGTGGTTTTTCCTATGGCGACTACTTAAGATGTGGTGCAATTGGAGCGCGAACTCCCGTCTTAAAAGCCATTCGTGAAAAAGCACAAGAAGGTACGACAATAATAGGTATCTGTAATGGATTTCAAATTTTGTTGGAAGCAGGATTATTACCCGGTACTTTAATGCGTAACGCTTCTTTAAAATTTGTTTGTCGTGAAATCAAACTTGAAGTCGTTAACGCCAAGACAAAATTTTCTCGATATTATTCTAAAGGACAAATTATTCGTTGTCCTGTTGCCCATCATGACGGAAATTATTTTGTTGATAGTGAAACATTGAAACAAATGGAAGACAATGAACAAATTGTTTTTCGCTATGCAGAAAATACAAACCCGAACGGCTCAATGAAAGATATTGCTGGTATTGTTAATAAAGTTGGTAATATTCTTGGTATGATGCCCCATCCTGAAAACTTTATTGAACCCGCCCACGGAGGTACTGACGGTCGTTTACTTTTTCAAAGTGCTTTAGAGTTAGTAAATGGATAATGCTGCAAAAGTACTCGCGCTCCATAATTTAAAAAAACAAGGATTTATACCATTTCTCGCATCATAAATCTATAAACAAAGCTCTTCACAAACAACAATGGATATTATTTTCTAAACACATAATTATTTAAGACCATTTTTAGTCTTAAATCCCACCAAACAAACGGACAAAATCTTTAGCTTACTGTCTATAAATATTTTTATTATTAAACAACATTATTGTTTATAATATAAGCTGCTAGGTAAAAAAATAAAAATACTAAATTTCGATTAATTTGACGGATAAATACTCATGAAGCCTTGCAATAACATCACTATTACACCAGAACTCATTGCACAACACGGGCTAAAAGAAGATGAATATCAACGTATCCTGACGTTAATCGGTAGAGAACCCACATTTACTGAACTAGGAATTTTTTCTGCAATGTGGAACGAGCATTGTTCCTATAAATCATCTAAAAAATGGCTAAAAACTCTTCCGACAGAAGGAAAATGTGTCATCCAAGGACCTGGTGAAAATGCTGGTGTTGTTGATATTGGCGAAGGACAATGTGTTGTTTTCAAAATGGAAAGCCATAACCACCCTTCTTATATTGAACCTTATCAAGGTGCAGCGACAGGTGTTGGTGGTATTTTACGTGATGTCTTTACAATGGGAGCCCGTCCTGTTGCTGCTATAAATGCATTGCGATTTGGTGCTCCTGATCACCCACGAACACGCCATCTTGTTTCTGGTGTTGTTTCTGGAATAGGTGGTTACAGCAATTCTTTTGGTGTTCCAACGGTTGGTGGAGAAGTAAATTTTGATGAGCGTTATAATGGCAATATCCTTGTTAACGCTTTTGTCGCCGGTATTGCAAAGACAGACGCCCTTTTTTATTCTAAAGCACAAGGCATCGGACTCCCTGTTGTTTACCTTGGTGCAAAAACAGGACGTGATGGTGTCGGTGGGGCAACAATGGCCTCTGCTGAATTTGATGATTCAATCAGTGAAAAACGCCCAACTGTTCAAGTAGGTGATCCTTTTACAGAAAAATGTCTTCTTGAAGCATGTTTAGAGCTCATGGAACTTGGAGCCGTAGTTGCTATTCAAGATATGGGGGCAGCAGGACTTACCTCTTCTGCCGTTGAAATGGGTGCAAAAGGAAATCTAGGGATACAGCTTAATCTCGATACAGTTCCTGTTCGAGAAGAAAACATGACAGCCTATGAAATGATGCTTTCTGAAAGTCAAGAGCGCATGCTCATGGTTCTTAAACCAGAACTAGAAAAGCAAGCAGAAGCAATTTTTCATAAGTGGGGGCTGCATTTTTCTATCATTGGGAAAACAACCGATGATTTACGTTTTCGTGTATCTCATCAAGGGGAAGAAGTTGTCAATCTTCCCATCAAAGAGCTTGGTGATGAAGCGCCTGTTTATGATCGTCCTTGGAGTGAGCCGGCAAAAAAAACATCCTTGAAAGCAGAAGACGTCAAAAAAGTTGAAAATCTTGGTGATGCGCTTCTGAGCTTATTGAATTCTGCTGATCAAAGTTCTCGGCGATGGGTTTATGAACAATATGATACTCTTATCCAAGGAAATAGCCTTGTTTGTCCAGGAGGTGATGCAGGCGTTATCCGTTTAGGAAACAACAGCAAACGTGCTCTTGCTTTTTCTTCTGATGTAACACCTCGCTATTGTGAAGCAGACCCTTATGAAGGAGGAAAACAAGCTGTCGCAGAATGCTGGCGAAACATTAGTACGACAGGTGCAACACCACTGGCTGCTACAGATAATCTCAATTTTGGTAACCCTGAAAAACCTGAAATTATGGGACAGCTGGTTTTTGCTATTAAAGGTATAGGAGAAGCTTGTAGAATCCTCGATTTTCCTATCGTTTCAGGCAATGTTTCTCTTTACAACGAAACAAATGGGGAAGCCATTCTTCCAACCCCCACAATTGCTGGTGTAGGTCTTCTTAATGATTGGTCTAAAATGGTAACAATAAGTGGTATGCAAAATGGAGATATTCTTGTTTTAGTAGGAAATTGCGGCTCCCATTTAGGACAATCAATCTATGCACGTAACATTTTAAATATTGATGCAGGTGCTCCCCCCCCTGTAGATTTACAACTTGAAAAAAAGCATGGTCAATTTGTTCGAAATGTCATACATCGTGGTTTTGTGCATGCTGCTCATGACATTTCTGACGGAGGATTAGCGATAGCACTTGCTGAAATGGTGATTAAAGCAGGTAAAGGAATCAAAGTAAAATTAAGCAATAAATCACCCCATCATGCAGAACTTTTTGGAGAAGACCAAGGACGTTATCTTTTAGCCGTCAAACCTCACTCTCTTAATAGTCTTAAAGAGCTCGCACAAATAAGTGCAGTTTCTTTAACAGAGCTAGGTCAAGTTGCAGGTGATGCACTTGATATAGATGGAATACTAAAACTTTCTATAGACAAACTCACAAAAGCCTATGAAAACTGGTTTCCCCAATTTATGGGTGAAGAGTAAAAATTGTTTTTTCTCTTAAACAGCCTTTATAAAAAAATGAACAACATAGGAGAATAATGATGACAATGAGTGCCCATGCAATTGAAACGCTTATTCGTGAAGGCATTCCTGATGCTACTGTAACAATTCGTGATCTTGCTGGAGATGGAGAACATTATGCTGCAGAAGTTATTTCTGAAAGTTTTCGTGGTAAAACCCGTGTTCAACAACATAAAATGGTCTATGATGCCCTTAAAGGCAATATGGGAAATGACCTTCACGCCTTAATGTTGCAAACAAATATCCCAAAATAATCTAAAATTTCTTCTTGCATTCACACATTTAATACGATTAAAAGCAGTATGAATATAAATTACACACTGATAAAAATCTGAAATATCGAGGGATAAAAATGACCACTGTTCATGATTTTATTGACAAAGAAATTAAAACAAACGACGTCATTTTATTCATGAAAGGAACACCTGACGCTCCGCAATGCGGGTTTTCAGGACAAGTTGTTCAAATTCTTGATTATTTAAGATTGAATTATAAAGGGATTAATATCTTAACTTCTAACGAATTGCGTCAAGGGATTAAAGATTACTCAAATTGGCCAACAATTCCACAGCTTTATATCAAAGGTGAATTTATCGGAGGCTGTGATATTGTTAAAGAGATGTTTCAAAACAATGAGTTACAGGAACTTTTGAAAGAAAAAAATATTCCCTGTAATCAATCATAGGTATCTTTCATTTTATTCAGACTCTTAAAAAGAGCTGTTTTCAGACGAAATTTCTATTTCAAGGATGCCATATGTCATATTCAGTCGATGAACAAACGCATAGTGATGCGATTAGAAAAAAAATTGGCTATAAAGAATTTGTTATTCTTATTGCTTCGCTCATGGCTATTAACGCTATAGCTGTTGATATTATGCTGCCAGCTATGCCTAATATTTTAGATGGCTTAAATGTTCTCAATGAAAATGATCAACATTATATCATTTCGAGTTATCTTATTAGCTATGGTATTGCTCAAATATTTTTTGGTCCAATAAGCGATAGGTATGGACGACGTAAACTTATTCTTATTGGTCTTGCTTTTTATTCATTTACGGCGATTGGCTGTGCCTTTGTAACTGATTTTTCTCTCTTACTTATTTTGCGTATCTTACAAGGTATTGGAGGAGCTGCTATGCGGGTTCTTACAGTTTCCGTCGTACGTGATCTTTACAGTGGTCGAAAAATGGCAGAAGTTATGTCTATTGTTATGATGGTTTTTCTTGTTGCACCAATGGTTGGTCCCGCAACAGGACAGATCATTTTACTGCTCGGACATTGGCAATATATTTTTATTTTCATGGCAATGATTGGTTTCGGGTTGATGATTTGGATTCAATTCCGCTTGCCGGAAACTCTTTATGCGCAACGCTCTCTTTCCTTTTCTTCAGTCAAACATAATTTATGGATTGTAATAACCAATCGCACAACACTTTGCTATACACTAGCAACTTCGATTATTTTAGGCTGTATCTTTACCGCCGTTAATACATCACAACAAACGTATGAAGGGATCTATAATCTAGGACTTTGGTTCCCTATTGCCTTTGCAGTTGGTGCTGCATTTCAGGCTTTCTCATCATTCATGAACTCTCAACTCGTTGGACGCCTTGGAATGCGGCGTATTGCTCATACTATGCTTTTGCTCTTTTGTATCACTTCATGTGTATGGTTTATTGGCTCTATCTTAACAGATGGTATCCTTCCTTTTGCTTTTTACATGCTGTTATTCTGTATATTGATGTTTGCCTGCGGTGGCATTATGGCCAATTTCAATACACTCGCTCTCGAATCTGTGGGAGAAATTGCTGGAACAGCTTCTTCTGTATCCGGCTTTCTTCAAACATCTATCGGTGCAGGACTCAGCTTTTTTATTGCCCAACAATTTGATGAAACAACCATCCCAAACTCAGCAGGATTTTTCTTTCTGAGTCTCACTGCCATACTTCTCGTCTTATGGGCTGAACGTGGTCATCTTTTTAGGCAATATCATAGTAATCCTAACGAATAAATATTACTACGAAAGATTAATAACATCTCTCTTGAACAATAAGAAGATAAACCTATCAGACAAAATAAAATATCTCCAAATAGAACACTCTTGTGTTAAACATTCACATTGTTTGTTTAAAGGTACAACTCTCGAAATATCAAATCATTTCACGACAGCACCTATAAATGCTGTAATGTTAAAAAACAGTTTTGATTGATTTAACCTGAACAAGATCGAAATAGAAAAAACTTACGCTTTAGGTTTTTCGTTCAATATAAAAATAATAAATTATCTTTATAAATTAATATCTTACACAATCATAAAACCATAGGGAACTTTCCCGTGTATAAAATACATTTAATTGATAAATTTTCCTGATTTTGGAAATCCTCTTGGAACCAAACGCCCGACGCCCGCACGCATTCCCATCCATTCAATGAGATCATCAGCTTGACGGTTAAAGATTCGTTCAGCTGTATCTTGCCAACTTAAGCCTTCTGATAAATTAAAAGTCTTGGCATCAACAACAACACCTTCTTTATAACGCTGTAAACGAACACCCTTACCGCGATTCATTTCTGGTATTTGTTCAATAGAAAAAATAAGCATTTTACGGTTTTCACCGACTACAGCAACATGATCACCATTTACCGGAACACAAAGCTTTACCTTATCAGGAGCTTTCACATTCATCACTTGCTTTCCTTTTCGTGTATTGGCGATCACTTCTGCAGAAGAAACAATAAAACCATTACCGTGAGATGAAACCAAAAGCAATTTTTCCTCGGCGTGATGCACAAAAGCTGTGAGAACATCGTGCTCATCATCCATATCAACTAAGAGACGAATAGGTTCACCATGTCCCCGCCCTCCAGGTAAACTATTTGCACCAATAGCAAAAAACTTTCCCCCCGTACTGATCAGCACAATCTTGTCGGTCGTAAATGCTGGAAAGGCTAACTTTAAACTGTCTCCTTCTTTAAAAGAAAGTGCTTTATAATCGGTCAAATGTCCCTTCAAAGCGCGCATCCACCCCTTTTCAGAAATAACAATAGTAATCGGTTCTTTTTCGATCATTGCTTGTTGAATATCATCAAGATCATGTCTTGGTGCCTCTTCAAACGTCGTACGTCTTTTCCCCAAGAGTGTTTCAGGACCAAAAGTGTTTCGAACTTTTTTGATTTCTTCTGAAATTATTTTCCACTGTTTTATAGGAGAAGCTAACAAATTCTTTAGCTTTTCTTTTTCAGCTTTCAAACTTTCAAATTCTTTACGAATTTCAAATTCCTCAAGCTTACGCAAAGAACGCAAGCGCATATTAAGAATAGCTTCAGCTTGATTTTCTGTTAATTCAAAACGACTGATCAGCTTCTTTTTCGGTTCATCATCTTCACGAATAATCTGAATGACCTCATCGAGATTTAAATAGGCAATCAGATATCCATGAAGAATTTCCAATCGGCTATCAATTTGATCCAGCCGATAATGAGAGCGACGAATAAGCACTTCCTGACGATGTTCAAGCCATTGCTTCAAACTTTCTCGCAAAGAAAGGACATTAGGTATTTTTCCCAAAGACAAAACATTCAGATTAAGGGGAAATCTTACTTCAAAGTCAGTCAATTTAAAAAGAGACTCCATGAGGAGCTCCGGATCAACCGACCGATTTTTAGGAACCAGCACGATTCTGATATCTTCTGCTGATTCATCTTGGATATCCTCAAGCATTGGCAATCGGCGTGCAAGCAATAACTCTGCTGTTTTTTCAATAAGACGTGACTTTTGAATCTGATAGGGAATTTCAGTCACAACAATCACATAAGAACCACGGCTACCAGGCTCCTGATGCCAACGTGAACGCAAGCGAAAAAATCCACGCCCAACACGATAGGATTCCTCAATACTTTTTTTAGGTTCAACTAAAATTCCCCCCGTCGGAAAATCAGGACCAAGAACAAATTGATTTAATTCCTCATCATTTACATCGGGATGCGCAATCAAATGGAGTGCTGCATCACAAAGCTCAGCAACATTATGGGGGGGAATAGATGTTGCCATACCAACAGCAATACCAGAAGAACCATTTGCTAAAAGATTAGGGAAAGCTCCTGGTAAAACAACAGGCTCTTCATCTTCCTCATTATAGGTTAAACGAAAATCAATAGCATTCTCATTAATACCTTCAAGTAACAATGCAGCCACTTCAGTCATACGTGCTTCCGTATAACGCATGGCAGCAGCATTATCACCATCAATATTACCAAAATTGCCTTGCCCATCAACTAACGGATAACGAACAGCAAAACTTTGAGCCAAGCGCACCAAGGCATCATAAATAGACGCATCCCCATGAGGATGAAATTTTCCCATGACATCACCGACAATCCGCGCACATTTCGCATAAGACTGTCCAGGATTTAGTTTGAGAAGACGCATCGCATGAACAATCCGCCGGTGGACCGGCTTCAATCCATCACGTACATCAGGCAATGCACGGTGCGTAATCGTAGAAAGCGCATAAGCCAAATAACGTTCCTGTAAAGCAGAACGTAATTCTATTGGTTCAATATGTTCTTTATCAAAAGGTAAATTCATTTTATCAGACATAGTATTAAAACAACAATTCCCACAATAATAAGAAATTATTTTATAGGATTTATTTAATGAAATCTTCTATGAGTCGGCTTTTTTATTAAAAGTCAATTACATAAAAACAAACGCTGCAATTAGAACATGAATAGAAAATTATATCAATTTGAAAAATTTATACATATCCTTCCCCCTTGCCCTAAGTAATTTATTGAAAGCTTTGTCAAATCCGACGATAATTTAACTGCCCACAAAGAGTTATTTCATCTTTTCTGGAATGACAAAAGCAGCTTTCAAACATCATCTTTTATTATACAGATAAATTGTATAACAATCCCCTTCAGTTTTTCTATGAAAAACTAAAAAAATGTTCAAAGCTTATGAAATTTAAGCTTTTCAGAGTAAGTCGATAGAATGGAAAATCACATTATTCTCATAAAAACGAAGAGACACAATTCTCTGCTACAACGTTGTAAAAACTTCAATAAAAAAATAAATAATGTATTGACATGTAAAGATAATTTATTTTTTTTCAAATAAAATGAGACTCCCGAATATTATAGAATTCTTTCATTTCTAATTTATTCATGATCAAGCAATCATAATTATTTTCTCACCTATCACAAGGAGAAGAGTCTCTATAGAAACAAGCAATAAAAATGCCTCGTAAAAAATTAAACAATAGCGTTTTGCCTATCTAAATTTTACAAACAGTACACACACACCGATGCTCTTGAGAGGCATCAAAACTTCACTCTACGTAGAAAAGATGAAAACAATCCATTATCAACTTTATGAGCTATTTTTGTGAGTAGGAGCCATGCGGATTCCTAAATCACGTAATTGTGTAGGAGAAACATCAGACGGAGCACTCATCAAAAGATCAAGCGCCTGTTGATTCATAGGAAATAAAGCAACTTCACGCAAATTTTTAACACCTTGCAACAGCATAATGATGCGGTCAATTCCCGCAGCCATACCACCATGTGGCGGAGCCCCATAATGGAATGCACGATAAAGACCACCGAAACGATCTTTCACAACTTCCTTAGAAAGTCCTACAAGTTCAAAAACTTTAAGCATCATTTCTGGTAAGTGATTACGAATTCCACCTGATGCAATTTCATAACCATTGCAAACAAGATCATATTGAAAGGCTTTAATAGTAAGAGGATCTTGACAGGCAAGAGCATTTTCTCCCCCTTGAGGCATGGAAAAAGGATTATGTCCAAAATCAATCTTTTTTTCATCTTCATTCCATTCAAAAAATGGAAAATCAACAATCCACGCCAAAGAGAAACTATCTCTATCAAGAAGATCTAATTCTTCCCCTACCCTTGTGCGTGCTGCTCCGGCAAAAGATGAAAACTTTTTTGGATCGCCAGCTACAAAAAAACAGGCGTCCCCACTTTCAAGTCCAAGCTGTATACGGATTGCTTCAGTCCTCTGTTCACCAATATTTTTGGCGATAGGCCCTGCTCCTTCAAATTTTCCTTCTTCTTCACGCCAGAAAATATAGCCGAGTCCTGGTTGCCCCTCGCCTCGTGCCCATACATTCATACGATCACAAAAAGCACGACTTCCACCCGTTTTAGCTGGGATAGCCCACACTTGTGCATTCTCATCATTCGCTAAAATTTGAGCAAAAACTTTGAAACCAGAATTATAAAAATGCTGAGAAACATCTTCCATAATGATCGGATTACGTAGATCAGGCTTATCAGAACCATATTTTCGCATTGCTTCATCGTAGGAAATGCGAGGAAAGCTTTGTGTCACAGTTTTTCCATCTGCAAATTCTTCAAAAATAGAACGCATAATAGGTTCCATAGTTGCTAAAACATCTTCTTGCTCAACAAAACTCATTTCAACATCTAATTGATAAAATTCACCAGGAAGACGGTCGGCCCTTGGATCTTCATCTCTAAAACATGGAGCAATCTGAAAATAACGATCAAAACCTGACATCATCAACAACTGTTTATATTGCTGTGGTGCTTGCGGTAGCGCATAAAATTTCCCCTGATGAACACGACTTGGAACCAAAAAATCACGCGCTCCTTCCGGCGATGAAGCTGTCAAAAGTGGCGTCGTAAATTCCGTAAAACCATTATTTTGCATAGCCCGTCTCATAGCCGCAATAATTTCAGTCCGACGCATGATATTTTTGTGCATAGTCTCCCGACGCAAATCAAGAAAACGATATTTTAATCGAATATCTTCTGGATAATCAGGCTCACCAAAAACCGGTAAAGGAAGCTCATCAGATTTTGAAAGAATTTCTACCTCTTGTGCAAAAATTTCAATCTCACCTGTTGGAAGCGTTGCATTAATAACCTCATCAGAACGAGCACATACCTCCCCATCCACACGAATAACCCATTCAGAACGCACTTTTTCAATAAATTTAAAAGCTGGTGAAGCAGGGTCAGCAACAATTTGTGTGATTCCAAAATGATCACGTAAATCTACAAAAAGAATTCCTCCATGATCACGAACACGATGAACCCATCCCGAAAGACGAACTTGTGTTCCTACATCACATCTACGAAGAGCCGCACAATGATGACTGCGATAACGGTGCATGTTTTTTGCCTTTGATTATAATATTCACATGCGCTACAAACGCTTTTTAATAACCATTTGTCAAGATATGAGAATAAAAACTCAGAAATAAAGTCAATAAAGCACAAATTTAATTTATCGAATTATAATAAAATGATGAATCTTATTACACAAACAACAGATCTTGAAATTGCACTTAACGCTCTACGTACCTCTGATTTTGTAACAGTCGATACTGAGTTTATTCGCGAAACAACTTTTTGGCCTCAACTGTGTTTAATCCAGCTCGCATCACCAGATGTCACAGTTTTGATTGATCCCATAGCACCAAATATTGATTTACAACCTTTTTTTGACCTTATGATCGACAAAAAAGTTGTAAAAGTTTTTCATGCTGCGCGCCAAGATATTGAAACAATTTATCATCTTGGAGGTGTTATTCCCTCCCCTCTCTTTGATACACAAATAGCAGGATCATTTTGTGGATTTGGTGATTCTATCTCCTATGATCAAATTGTACAACGCTGCACGGGGCATCATCTTGATAAATCCTCCCGCTTTACAGACTGGAGTTACCGCCCTTTGTCTGAAAAACAACTGCTCTATGCACTTGCCGATGTAACTTACTTAAGAGATGTTTACCTGCTATTAAAAAAAAGGTTAGAAAAAAATCAACGTGCTCACTGGATGAACGATGAAATAACAATCCTTTTAAATCCTAAAACCTATGATATGCCAGAAGATGAAGCATGGAAAAAAGTGAAAGGAAAAATTAAAAAGCCACGTGAACTTGCTGTATTACAAAAGATAGCAGCTTGGCGGGAACGTGAAGCACGAAAATACAATATGCCACGTCGTCATATCATAAAAGATGAATGTCTTATAGAAATAGCAACCCAACAACCAAAAGATGAATCTGCATTAAAACGGTTGCGCAGTCTTAATAAGAATTGGGATAAACTCTCAATTGCTCAATCATTAATCAAAGCTGTCCACGAAGGATTAGAGGTGGATCTTTCTACTTTACCCCCCATTCCTAAACATAATCCACTCAATGATACGACAGCCGCTGTTATCGATCTGCTCAAAGTGTTATTAAAAATTGTTGCAAATGAAAACAGCATTGCCCCTAAAATTATTGCAACATCTAATGATTTAGAAAAAATTGCCAATGGAGGAATAAAGAAAAATATTCCCGCTATGAATGGCTGGCGCTATGAAATATTTGGACAAAAAGCCGAACAACTGCTAAAGGGCCAGATAGGGTTTTACTGTAACGATGGAAAAATAAGCACAAAACAGCTTTAATTTACATTTTCATTTTGAAAAATCCATTACGCTACTCATTATCTACATCAATTGGTATACCCTATAGGCCAACGCAAATAGGATAAATAAAGCCTACTTCTGACAAAGTTAAAAAATTAAATAGTAAACTCTTATTAAAATGATAGCTAAATCTTTATCAGGTCAATCAAATAGCAATCCCATTAAAAATAATCTAAAAAAACAAACAGCTCCTTATTTAAAAGTTTTGAAAAGAAAAAATTCTGATATAAAAGCGCATTCATTACAAAAATAGCAGCCTAGAAATAGGAACAAACAAAGATATAATGCCTCACGTCACCATATCGTATTAAAAAACTACCGAGATTGCAATCTAACAATCAAAAACAAGCCAGCATAACAACTAAAATACCTAACAAAAGCAATATTGATTTCTAACGATAATCTAGCGTTATTTATATTGAATTAGACCTCCGAATATCGCAAGATTCTCTCATTTCATCTCAATAAGACTCATAAAGTTTCACATAAGAAATTATATGATAAAGCGCTGTTTTTTTTATAAATTAAACACCTTTCAAAGGATTCAAAAATCATGGTTAATAAATAGTTATGATTTATTTCTATTTTTTATATTGAAAGGATTTTATAATGACTGAAATGATATTCTTTTGACAGACCGTAAAAGTGCAAAACTGTTTCATATGAGTATTTCAACATTCCAGCGTCATGTAACCAATGGATCTCTCCCAAAATCTTTAAAACTTGTTTTTTATCGCGTTGGTTACAATCGAATCTTATCAAGATAATCGAGCAAGCTAAACAGAAACATTATAACGACGCAGCATAAAAAGAAAACCTTTTCACGTAAAAATGGACAAAACTTTTCATTTTCACATGAAGCTTATGAAGTGAAAAATCCATCCTGTGACGCAAATAACAGAATAAAAAATTATGTTTTCTTTTATGAATGCTCAGGCATTAACAAATGCTTTGCGTGGTGTCTAGCATGGGCGCGTTATGGAACAAGTCCTATTGTCCAGCTCATGATGATAGGCTACCTAGTTTATCCCTCGTCAATAGCCCTATATTATAAGACATAAAACACGAATAAATTAGGAAAAAAATCAAAAAATTTCAAAAGCGAGAGGTTGTTTTATTATTTTTGATAACTTCTGTAATCGTCCAAAAGGACGTTCTCCTAATAATCCAGCGTAATTCTTTGGGATCTGCAGGATAATATGATCTGCTTTTCTATGCCACAATAAATGAGGTAAAATTCCTGCAACAGAAGCACTGAAAAGATGAGCAATACGCATAGTTTCGCCAAGAATACGTGCTTTTTTAATTATATTTTGAGTTGCTAATTGAAAAATGGGAAGAGATTCTTTATCAACCAATAAACTCGTATTGCGAAAAAAAACAGCAAGCGCCGCGTAAAGGCGCCCTTCATGAGAAATTCCTGGATAAGATCCTAAAGCTATTTGATTTGCTGCTTCATTACCTCGATAATCTGGATGTATACGCCAACCAATATCCGCAAGAAGACAAGCGGCTTGACGATAACGGCATTCATTTTCCGTTTCTGAAATTCCAAAAACTTCAAAAGCATTCGTCGTAAAATCAATGAGTTCTTCTGCTTGTTTCGGTGAACGTGCCCGTAAAATAGCCATTTCTGTGCATGCTGCAATGAGAGGATCTGAAAGTCGAATCGCCTGCGGCAATCGTGAATAAAGAAAACCTTCACGAACGCCAGCACCAGAAAAGATTATCTTTTCAAACTCCATACACTGAATGAGTTCAATAAGAACTATTGCCCCATAAGATAAAAGTTTTCGACGGTTCTGAGAAACCGCTGCAATCCCTCTCATATTATCAATATTGCCACGTGCTACAAGACGTAAAAAGTTCTCCATTTCAACAGCATCAACTTCATAGCCATGCATAACAGGAAGCCGATAGTGTTTCATTGCCATATGGAGTTTTGCCAAATTACGCCATGTCCCCCCTACTGCATAAAAATAACGTGCTATACCTTTACGAGTACGAACAACAGACGATTTATAAAATTGCTCATGTACAATTTTTGTAGCTACAGCACTATCATTATTTGACATATACTGTAGCCTTAAACCACCCAATGGGAGCGTTATCCCTTCACCAACATCAGAATGATCAATATCAATCAGCTCAAGACTTCCACCACCAAGATCCCCAGAAATACCTTTTGGTTGATAAAAAGTAGACACAACTCCATATGCTGAATACATAGCTTCTTCACTTCCTGAAAGAAGATATATTTTATTTTGCAAAATATCTTCAGCATGCTGAATAAATGCTACGCCATTCTGTGCATCTCGTGCTGCTGCTGTTGCTAAAGTATAGACCTCATCTGCCCCAATCTGTCGACAAAGCGTACGAAACCGTTTCAGTGTTTGCAACGCCATTTTCATCGATTTTTCTTCTAAAAATCCTGTTTTCGCCACACCATGACCGAGACCACAAAGAATCTTTTCATTAAATAAAACTGTTGGTGATCGAACAAGCCCCTCATAAATAACCAACCGAACAGAATTTGAGCCAATGTCAATAACAGCAACAGGCTTACGCCCTTTTAACCGACCTTGAGCATCTCTATATGTCATTGGATTTTAGTCTTTATGTATTTCGGCTTGTTGCCGATGCAACGCAACCAAGCGCGAAACAGAAGACTCAAAAGAATCATTTTCCCCCGCAAAACTTGTATTGGCCATAAAATACTCCTGCGCATTAAATAGACTTTCACCTATCTGCGGTGTAATACGTTTTGATGTTCCATCCTTAAGTATATCAAAGCTTTGTTGATTATCAATGATATTAGCTAACATAATCTGTAAAAGAATTTTTTGACGCACTATTTTATTAAAAACCGGAACCAATATTTCAATACGATAATCCAAATTACGAGGCATCATATCAGCAGAGCCTAAGTAAACGAGTGCATTTTCATTAGGCAAATCTTGACCATTCCCAAAACAAAAAATGCGACTATGTTCAAGAAAACGCCCGACAATTGATTTTACACGAATATTATCCGAAATTCCTAGAATACCAGGACGTAAACAACATATCCCCCGCACAACCAAATCAATTTGCACCCCTGCTTGACTGGCACGATATAAAGCATCAATAATTTCAGGATCAACCAATGCATTAACTTTCATCCAAATAGCAGCAAACCTTCCCTGTTGTGCATGAACAATTTCTCCCTCAATATGCTCTAAGATACGACCACGCAATGTTAAGGGTGAAAAAGCAATCTTCATTGTTTCATTTGGACGCTCATATTGCGCAATATAATTGAACAATAACGCAACATCATGAGCGATATCATCATCCGTGGAAAAAAAAGAAAGATCGGTATAAGTTTTAGCGTTAATGGGATGATAATTTCCTGTCCCAAGATGAACATAAGAGCGAAGACGTTTTCCCTCACGTCTCACAGCTAATGACATCTTAGCATGCGTTTTTAATGCAATAAAACCAAAAATAACTTGAACCCCAGCACATTCAAGATCCCGGGCCCAACGAATATTTGCTTCCTCATCAAAACGTGCTTTAAGTTCTACCAAAGCAGTCACAGACTTTCCCTGTTCAGCTGCTTCAATCAAAGCGCCAACAATTGGACTATCATTTGATGTACGATAAAGTGTTTGTTTGATTTCCACAACATCAGGATCGCAAGCAGCTTGACGTAAAAATTGGACAACAACATCAAATGTCTCATAGGGGTGATGAATCACAATATCATTTTCACGAATAGCCGCAAAACAATCTCCTTTATGTTCACGAATACATTCTGGAACACGAGAAATATAAGGAATAAATTTGAGATCATCACGGGGAATAGAAACAATTTCTGATACCGTATTAAGCGCTAAAAATCCATCAAGAACATTAATACAATTATCAGGAACAGCGAGACTATTCGCTATAAATTGGCGTAAACTCTCTGGCATTTTTGCGTCAAACTCAACTCGAATAACCTGCCCACGGCGCCGCCTTTTAAGAGCAGTTTCAAAAAAATGAACAAGATCCTCAGCTTCTTCTTCTACTTCAATATCACTATCTCGGATTACTCTAAATGTACCAATTTCTTTAACCTCATAGTCAGGAAATACATATTTAATAAAAAGGCAAATAACATCTTCAGATGCAATAAAACGAAAATGATTGCCTTCTTGAGGAAGAAGAATAAAACGCCTTAAAAGCATTGAAATAGACAACAACACTGTGTGTGAGTTCTGATCAGTTTCTCCAGACAATTGAAGCGCAATAGAAAGCCCTAAATTAGGAATAAATGGAAAAGGATGAGTAGAATCAACAGGCAAAGGTTTTAAAACAGGAAAAATTGTCTCAAGAAAATATTTTTCAAGCCATGACTTTTCAATTTCTGAAAGATCATCAGAACAAATAATTTCAATATCATTCTTTTTTAATTCATCACGTAAAACATTCAATTCTCGTAGTTGGTGAGCCTGCAGCTTTGAAATCTCAGCTAATACAATATCAAGTTGTTCCTGTGGAGTGTGCCCATCTGCACTGCACGCTGTAACGCGAGCACGAATTTGAGCTGCTAGTCCTGCAACACGAACCATAAAAAACTCATCAAGATTTGCAGCTGAAATAGAAAGAAATTGTAGACGTTCTAATAAAGGATGTTTCGAATTAGCCGCTTCCATCAAAACACGATTATTAAATTGTAGCCATGAAAACTCTCGATTAATAAACCGTACCGGATTTTTCATTGTTATATTCGATATAGAAATTTTATCTACCACCCTCTGTTCCATATATCCTAAATAATTTTCTTTTACATTTTCTAAAATCCCTGACGAAATATCTCACATAATATTTGATAATATGTTATCATCATAATAATATATCAATGCCTAACTTCCCTCATCATTTTTCCATTTAATATTTTAAAATACTTGGAATTATTGCTATGCGCAAAGCACTAAAAGTAAAACAACTATTCTAATATAGCATAAAAGAAGAGAAATTTGTCTTAAAAAGCAGCTTGCATTATTCTACGCTTTATTACAAACTCACGCCTATAAAATAGAAGAGCCCAATCATAGCTGATGAGAAAATTTATTCTGGAGTTTGTACGCCATGTCTGATCACAACATTCCTCATTTTCAAAATGACCTTGGATATAAAACAATCGAAATTGGTGTGAAAGAATTTATGTGTGTAGGCGCTACACAACCATTCGATCATCCTCATATCTTTATCGACATGGGAACAGCAGATGAGAAAATTTGCCCTTACTGCTCAACCCTTTATCGTTATGTTCCCTCACTATCATACAATCAAACAAACCCAACAGGATGCTTATATAATCCAGAAAAGCTATTATAATTGCGTTTTTTGGCTTTCTTAATAACTACTCTTTTAATTCTGCTTGTTTAATATGAAATCATTTGTAGAACAATCACCCATCATCGTTGGGGGAGGAATTGCTGGTTTAAGCACCGCTTTAGCACTCGCTCATAAAGGAATTGCAAGCACCATTATCGAAAAGTGTAAGCAACTTGAAACGATAGGCGCTGGTATTCAACTGACACCAAATGCAACATCTATTCTTGCTCGCTGGAAACTTCTTAACAAACTCTCTGAAGTCGCGACAATCCCACATTTTTTTGAGTTAAAAGATGGATTATCTTTAAAAATACATCTACGGGCTCATCTTATTAATCTAACAGAAAAATATTGGAAAGCCCCTTATCTGACGATTCACCGCGCGGCTTTACAAAAAATTTTATATAATGCAGTGATTGAAAATCCTTTGATCAAATACAAAGCAGGCGAAACGATTTTATCTTCTACCCAATCTGCAAGCAACATTAAAATCACGACAATAAAAACAGATACGGCAACAGAACAGCTTTATTCAACGCCCCTCCTGATCGGATGTGATGGCGTTTGGTCAACATTACGGCAACAATCTCCTTTTCATGAAAAAGCAAATTTTAGTGGCTTTATTGCTTGGCGTGCAACAACAACATCTGATAATCTTCCTCAAAACTTTCGTTCTTCATTGCAAAATATGAAGACAATTACGGCTTGGATGGGATCAAAAAATCATCTTGTTGTCTACCCCATTCAATCGTCAGAAAAAATTTTTAATTTTGTCGCCATTACGCATGGAGAAAATTCAAAAGAAGGATGGGCCCATAAAGGAGATAAAGAAAAACTCAAATCTCTTTTTAAAGATTGGAATTCAAAAATCTTAGAAATCTTTGATCATATTGATGAATGGAGCTATTGGCCACTCTTTCAAATGAAACAAAATCGTTTTATCGGTTTAGAGAGACAAGTATTTGTTGGCGATTGCGCACATGCTGCCTTACCTTTTGCAGCACAAGGTGCCGCTATGGCAATCGAAGATGCCGCCACATTAGCAAAAGCACTTTCATTGAAAGATTTTTCATTAACGAAAGCACTTTCGCTTTACGAAACAATACGCACCCCCCGTATTGCAGCAGTAAAAAAACGCGCAGATTTCAATAGATTAGCCTATCACGCAACCGGTCCCATAGCAATTGCACGCAATCTCATGATGAAAATTCGTACACCAGAGAGCATTATGTCAGATCTCAATTGGCTTTACATGTATGATGCGATGAATTCTATAAAAAATAATGATAAAAACTTATAAAATTCTTCCGGCACTTTGAATATTACGAAAGAACGAGATTTTTTTAATTTTATGACACTAAAAAATATCATAATTTACTCAAATAAAAGCAATATTTTTCGAAATCTACAATCCGATTTTAAAAGCTCAATTTTTAGCTCTCCTAAAAGCAAAAACACCACTCAAAATCAGCTCCCATCTTTAATCTTTCTTTAACTCAATTCTACATCAACAACACCCTGAATTAATTTCATAGCATTTGCGACATGTGAATTTACCTTATATCGCTTAGGAAGCGCAATTTCGACTTCTCGCAATTCATCCTCTTGAATTAAAATAAGCCCAACCTCTCCATTCCCCCCAAGATTTAAATTTTGTTCAATTTGTGGAAGCATATCAACTGTTTTTATAAAGAGACGCATCATTTTATGCTGTTGTAATGATTCATTTTCCAAAGACTGAATTGTTTCAATTCGCAAACTAACTCCTTCAGAACGATTTTCTGCGCTCACCGTAATAATAAAAGATTTTCCGGGTTCTAGCATCTCTTCATAATCCGAGAGTGCCTCAGAAAAGAGAACTGCTTCATATTGTCCACTTGTATCAGAAAAATGAATAATTCCCATTTTTTTACCAGATTTTGTTTTGCGCACGCTTTTTGCCACAACAGTTCCAGCAAGCCGTGCAGCTGTTGCTCCCCCTTTAACGGCATTGGCAAAATTACCCCAAGTCTGAATGCGTTTTTTGTCCAGAATAGCTTGATACTCCTCCAAAGGATGCGCAGAAAAGTAAAAACCTATAGCTTGAAATTCTCGATAAAGTTTCTCAGCCGGCAACCAAGGGGTTGTTTGCGATAAAATCAATGGTTCTTTTAATCCGCCTGCCATTCCAAATATATCAACCTGCCCGCTAGAATTGTCATCGAGAATACGAAGTGCACGCGCATGAAGGGTTCCAAGATTGGCTAATAAAACCTCACGTGCAATGTTAAAACAATCAAAAGCACCAGCACAAACTAAACTTTCCATCGCACGCTTATTAACAATACGAGGATCAACGCGCGCACAAAAATCTTCCAAATCCTTAAAAATCTTATTCCCACGACAAGAAACAATATGATCTACAACAGTTTCTCCCACACCTTTAATGGCAGCAAGAGAATAATAAATACTGTTATCACCAACCTCAAAAACACGATGAGATGTTTGTATAGAAGGTGCAATAACTTCAATACCCAACCTTAATGCTTCGCGTCGAAAATCATTGAGCTTATCTGTATTCGTCATATCATATGTCATTGAAGCAGCTAAAAACTCAACGGGATAGTTTGCTTTCATATAAGCTGTTTGGTAAGAAACAATTGCATAAGCAGCAGCGTGCGATTTATTAAAACCATAATCGGCAAATTTTGCTAAAAGATCAAAGATAATATCAGCTTGATCTTTATCCACACCACCTGCAACAGCTCCATTGATAAAACGCGTACGCTGTTTTTGCATTTCAGCATGAATTTTTTTCCCCATAGCACGACGTAGTAAATCAGCTTCTCCAAGCGAATAGCCAGCAAGAACCTGAGCAATCTGCATCACCTGTTCTTGATAGACAATAACACCTTGTGTTTCTTTAATCAGATGATCTATCTTAGGATGAATAGAAGAAATTTCCTCTTCCCCATGTTTGCGTGCATTATAGGTTGGAATATTCTCCATTGGACCTGGACGATAAAGTGCAACCAGCGCAATAATATCTTCAATACGGTCTGGCTTCATTCCAATCAACGCCTTGCGCATACCAGAACTTTCCACCTGAAACACGCCAACCGTTTCACCACGTGCCATCATAGCATAGGTTGCTTCATCATTCAGAGGAATATTTGATAAATCTATTTTAGTCCCCTTTCTGGCAACAAAATCGACTGCCATTTTCAAAACAGTAAGCGTTTTTAATCCAAGAAAATCAAATTTTACCAGCCCCGCCTGTTCCACATATTTCATGTTAAATTGTGTAACAGGCATATCAGAACGAGGATCACGATACATTGGGACAAGCTCCCAAAGTGGACGATCTCCGATAACAATCCCAGCAGCATGAGTTGAAGCATGACGATAAAGTCCCTCCAACTGAAGTGCTATATCTAATGCGCGGCCAACAACGGGATCTTTTTTCTTTTCCTCTTCAAATTTAGGTTCATCCTTAATAGCATCAGCTAATTCTACCTGACTTCCTGGCGTGGCAGGAATTAATTTTGTAAGATAATCCACCTGACGATAAGGAACTTCTAAAACACGCCCCACATCACGCAAAACTGCACGTGCCTGTAACTTACCAAAGGTAATAATTTGAGCAACTTGATCACGTCCATATTTTTTTTGAACATATTGAATAACTTCTTCGCGCCGCTCTTGACAAAAGTCGATATCAAAATCTGGCATCGAAACACGATCTGGGTTGAGAAAACGTTCAAAGAGAAGAGAAAACCGCAAGGGATCCACATCAGTAATTGTCAATGCATAAGCAACAAGTGAACCAGCACCAGAACCCCGTCCTGGTCCAACGGGAATGTCATGAACCTTTGCCCATTTTATGAAATCTGAAACGATAAGAAAATATCCAGAAAATTGCATACGCGTAATAACTGAAATTTCATAATCAAGCCGCTGTTCATAATCTGCAATCGTATACCCTTCAGCCAACCCTATTGTTTCAAGCCGAATCTTCAAACCATCTTTAGCCTGATTTAATAACTCACTATCTTCTATTTCTAAAGTAGTTTCTGAATTAACAGATTGTTCTATAAAACGAGGCAATATCGGTTTTCGAAGAGGCGAGGCAATATGACAACGCAATGCAATTTCAACACTATTTTCCAAAGCTTCTGGAAGATCAGAAAACAGTGTAACCATTTCATCTTGTGACTTCAAATAATGATCTGGTGTCACACGTTTGCGATCTGGATTAGAGACAATTTGTCCTTCTGAAACAGCCATCAGCGCATCATGCGCTTCATACCCTTCTCTTTGCAGAAAAAAAGCTTCATTCGTTGCTACAAGAGGAATTTCATGCGCATAAGCCAATTCAATAAGATCAGCTTCTACTCTCCGGTCATAAGAGCCATGCCGTTGTAACTCCACATAAAGACGATCAGCAAAAGATTTTTTCAAATAAATTAAGCGCTCAACAGCATGTTCTTTTTTCTCTTCTGCCAAAGAAAGATTAATAGGTCCTCCCTTTCCACCCGTTAAAGCGATTATTCCTTCACTGTGTTCTGACAACCAATCAGCTTTAATATGAGGAGGATCAGTATCACACTTATCAAGATAAGCACGGCTCACAAGACGAACCAAATGAGCATAACCGGTTTCGCTAGCAGCCAAAAGAACAATAGAGCAAAAATCAGAAGGATTACGCCATTTAGCCAAACGTGAATGATCATTTTCATCACAAAAATCAACAGTAAGCTGACAACCAATAATAGGTTGGACCCCATGAGAAAGACAATGCTGTGAAAATTCCAAAGCACCAAATAAATTATTGGTATCGGTAATAGCAACCGCTGGTGCATGATCTAAAATCGTCTGTTGAATAATTTGGGGGATTTTTAAAGCCCCTTCGAGCAAGGAATAAGCTGAATGCACTCTCAAATGAATAAAGCGAGGAAGAGAATTTTTGTTCTCTTGCATTTGCATTTTATTTTTTACCACTCTCACAATTTCCCACTACAAAATAAATGCTAAACAGCACCCCTTATAAAAGAAAAAACTTCTGTTCATCATCAAACTTTAAAGCTATAAATTCATCATCCTACATAGGAGCAATATCCCAATTTTATTAATATTTATAAGAGAGTTCTATCAAGAAAATGCTTCTATTCACAGCAAATAAACACCTAAAATAAAAAGAAAAACAATATACCTCATCTAAGTACTTTAATTTTTGACCATTTAATTGTATTTTTCTTTAAATATTAATTTCTCTTCCTAAAGTTCAATGTGTAAATAAAGCAACCTTGTCTTTATGACTTTATCCCCAAAAAGCTCTTCTAAAGGTCTAGAAAAAACAAAAAGGGCAGGTTAAATTTGCTCATGCCTCCAAGTCTTCTTACCCCACTTTTTAATTCTATCCGAACTCTTTCTGGTATTACACCTAAAGTCTATGGTTTATTGACCAAACTCTTAGATGTTAATCCCACACAACGCGAAGCAACCCTTATTGACCTTCTTCAATTAATGCCCCATTCCGTTATAGACCGCAGAATGCGTCCCAACATTACTTGTGCAAAAGAAGGAGATACTGTTACGCTCGAAATTATCATCGATCAGCATCAACCACCACCCCGTGGTCACAACCGAATTCCCTATCGTGTTATTGCCCATGATCAGACAGGAAAAATAAATTTAGTCTTTTTTCATGCTCAACCTCTTTGGCTAAAAAAACAACTCCCCGAAGGAAAAAAAGTCATTATATCAGGAAAAGTTGAATGGTTTAATGGACAGCTTTCAATGGCGCATCCAGACTATATTGCCCCAAGCGAACAATCAAATCAGATACCTCTCATCGAACCTGTCTATCCCTCTACTGCAGGACTAACTGTAAAGACACTAAGACGCGCCATACAAAACGCTCTTGATTTTATTCCTCTTCTACCAGAATGGATAGATAAAAATGTAAAAAAGCAGCAAAATTTTCCTTCTTTTTCTGTTGCTTTACGCCGTATCCATGCGCCCATTAACCCCAATGATCTATCCTTAGAAAGTACAGCACGCAAACGTCTTGCCTATGATGAATTGCTCGCTTGTCAATTGGCACTAGGACTCGTGCGTTTGAAAACTAAATCTCTTGTTGGCACTTCTCGACCATCAACAGGAATTTATACTAAAAAATTGCTCAATATCCTCCCCTTTCAACTCACAACCGGACAAAAAAAAGCAGTAGAAGATATCGCAAATGATCTTGCTTCACCAGAACCGATGCTAAGACTACTTCAAGGTGATGTAGGCGCAGGAAAAACTGTTGTTGCATTGATGGCAATGGCACAAATTGCTGAAAATTCAGGACAATCAGCTTTAATGGCACCAACTGAAGTGCTTGCTAGGCAACATTTTGCCACCATCGCTCCTCTTGCCGAAAAGGTCGGATTACAAACAACGCTTTTAACAGGACGAGAAAAAGGGAAACTGCGGACAAATATCGTGAATGATATTCTGTCAGGTCAAGTTTCTATTGTCATCGGAACCCATGCTCTCATACAAAACAGTGTTACTTATAATAATCTCGCTTTAACCATTATCGATGAACAACACCGTTTTGGTGTCCATCAACGTATCGCTCTTACAGAAAAAGGTAATAAAGCTGATATGCTGGTTATGACCGCCACGCCCATTCCGCGCACACTTGTCTTAACAGCTTTTGGTGATATGGATGTATCTAAAATTACCGAAAAACCAATGGGACGACAACCCATTACAACAGCAACGCTTTCTTTGAAACGTCTTCATGAGCTTATAGAGAGAATCGCAATTGCATTAGAAAAAGGAGAGAAGCTCTATTGGATTTGTCCTTTAGTGGAGGAATCGACAGCTCTTGATCTCACTTCAATTGAAAACCGCTTTGCATTTCTCCATGAGTGCTTTGGAGCACACGTTGGTATGATCCATGGAAAAATGTCTACAGCAGAAAAAGAAGCCGCTATGGCATCTTTTAAATGTGGAAATACACGTATTTTAGTTGCAACCACAGTCATTGAAGTGGGAGTAGATATTCCAGATGCTTCGATCATTATCATCGAACACGCGGAACATTTTGGCCTTTCACAATTGCACCAATTACGTGGACGTGTAGGACGAGGCGATAAAAAATCTTCCTGCATTTTGCTCTATAAAGATCCACTGACTAAAACAGCAGCAACACGCCTTAATATTATCCGCAATACAGAAGATGGTTTTGAAATCGCTGAAGAAGATTGGCGCCTACGAGGCGAAGGAGAGCTTTTAGGTACAAAACAATCCGGAGTCCCAGAATTTCATATAGCAAACCTTGCTGTTCATAGCGATCTTTTGTCAATGGCAAGAAAAGATGCTCGTTTATTTTTACAACACGATCCTCATCTTTCTTCTGAGCAAGGACAAGCTTTACGGTTGCTCCTTTATCTTTTCGGACACAACGATGCTGCACGCCTCTTACGAGCAGGATAACAAAGACCCTCTAATAAAAAACTTAAATATCTCTCTGTTCAAATATGGTTTTTTCTTAGAATTACCCATAAATGATCTACGCAGTCTCTTACCATCTTTATGCTTCATGAACGAATAATAAATCAACAGCACTATCTTCTCTCTCAATCTGAATTATTCTTGCATTAAAACAGTAGAAGCAATATTGCGTCTTTTTTTACCATTATGTTCACATAGCTGATCCATTTTTTGATAGGTAAGAAGATATTTTTTGTTTTATCGTAAAGGATTGAGAAAGAAAAAAACTGTCTACAGCATTCTCGTTCAACAGAGAAAAATGGAAAAATAAGCTTTATTATAAATCAATTTCTTACACTTGATTATTCTTCAAAAGATTCAAAAATATACTTTTATTCAACCGTAACTGATTTTGCTAAATTACGGGGTTGATCAACATCTGTTCCTAATAAAACAGCCGTATGATAAGCGATTAACTGAACAGGGAGTGCATAAATAATAGGAGAAATAAATTCTGGAACATCTGGCAAAGTGATCGTTGATAAGGTCTTAAGAAAAGCCACCTCTGCTCCTTTTTTATCGGTTATTAAAATAATACGACCATTACGCGCTACCACTTCTTGCATATTAGAAAAAGTTTTTTCAAACCACCGATCATAAGGTGCAACAACAATAACGGGTATTGTCTCATCTACCAGAGCAATTGGTCCATGCTTTAATTCACCTGCCGCATAACCTTCAGCATGAATATAAGAAAGCTCTTTCAGTTTAAGAGCTCCCTCCAAAGCAATCGGATAAGAAGTTCCACGTCCCAGATAAAGAACACTTTTTGCATTCACCAAATCACGACAAATACATTCAATTTTTCTCTCTAATTTTAAGACCTCATTTAAAATACGTGGAACTTCTGCCAACTGTTGAACCAGTTTCTTTTCCATTTGAGCCGAGAGATAGCCACGTTGTTTAGCAGCACTAAGAGCGAGTGAAGCAAGCGTTGCCAATTGACAGGTAAAAGCTTTTGTTGAAGCAACACCTATTTCCGGTCCGGCAAGTGTTGGGAGAATAAAATCAGCCTCCCTTGCCATTGTTGATTGCTCTACATTCACAATTGTTGCTGTTTTTACACCCCGCTCACGACAATAACGCAAAGAAGCCAATGTATCAGCTGTCTCACCAGATTGAGAAACAAACAGCGATAACACATCAGACGTTATAGGAGGTTCACGATAACGAAACTCCGAAGCAACATCATTATCAACACTTAAAGCGGCAAATTTCTCAAACCAATAGCGCGCAACTAAGGTTGAATAATAAGCCGTTCCACAACTCGCAAAAAGAAGCCGATGAATATTTTTCCAATCAATCAAATTCTCAAGCGGTCTAACGACACAATTTCCAAGGTCAAGATAATGCGCCAAATTATGAGAAATCACTTCAGGTTGTTCAAACATTTCCTTGTGCATAAAATGACGATGATTACCCTTAGAAATCAATAAAGCCCCTTCGAGTAATGTCGTCACAGGACGTTTTACCGGTTGGTTGTTAGCATCATAAATTGTAACACCCTCCCGTGTGAGAACAGCCCAATCCCCATCTTCCATATAGCTAATATAATCAACGAATGGTGCCAAAGCAATCGCATCTGAACCCACAAAAAATTCATCTTTTCCATAACCAATTGCCAGAGGTGGACCAGAACAAGCCGCAATCATAAGGTTATCTTCACCTTCGAAAATAAGAGCAATAGCAAAAGCCCCCTGCAGCCTTTTCCAACTGGTACGTATGGCTTCTTGCGGAGAAAGACCATCTTTTAATGCACGCGTTATTAAATGTGCAATAACTTCCGTATCCGTCTCTGTTTCAAAGATACAACCATCCTCTATGAGTTCCTTTTGCAGTTCTACAAAATTTTCAATAATACCATTATGAACAATCGCAAGCTTTTCAGTCACATGGGGATGCGCATTGCGTTCAACAGCAATTCCATGCGTAGCCCAACGGGTATGACCAATCCCTAAACTTCCCTCCAGAGGTGTTTTTTTTAATTTTTCTTCTAAATGAACAAGCTTCCCCTCAGCACGTACACGATAAAGATGCCCATTATGGACTGTTGCCACCCCAGATGAATCATACCCTCTATATTCAAGACGTTTTAACCCCTCAACCAAAAAGGACGTAACACACCTCTTTCCAAGAATTCCAATAATTCCACACATTAAAAAGCTCCAACCCTCATCTTAAGATTTAAATCTTATAAAACAATCCAACAGCCTTTATTTAAAACTATAAATAATAAAATAATTCAAACATGGAGTACGGCAATCTTTAAGAATAAACATCCTATCCATCGTTAGATTAACACGAAACAAAGGAATAGACTGAAAATAATCATTTTTTCTGTTTGTTTTCTAACAAGCGCTCTCGAAATTTTGTCGCATAGCCCTCTTTTATAACCTGTCGTGCACGCCCAAAAGCCATACTGTTCATAGGAATATTTTCAGTAATAACACTTCCTGAAGCAACATAAGAGCCATCCCCTATTACCAATGGGGAAACAAGTGCCGTATTAGACCCAACAAAAGCATGATCACCAATTATGGTTTTATATTTATTAAATCCATCATAATTACAAGTAATCGTACCAGCTCCAATATTGGTATGTGCACCAATTTCGGCATCACCAATATAACTTAAATGATTGATTTTAGAAGATTCTCCTACCTTAGCTTGTTTGACTTCACAAAAATTTCCAATCTTTACGGACTTCGCCAACTCTGTTCCTGGACGCAAACGTGCATAGGGACCAATCTGTGCATCCTTACCAACCACAGCACCCTCGAGATAACTAAATGCATGAATAACAGCACCAGATTGTACTTTTACGTTTAACCCAAAATAAACATTTGGTTCTATCACCACCCCTGGTTCAATTTCTGTATCATAAGAAAAATAGAGTGTTTCTGGCTTTAAGAGTGTAACACCCGATAACATTAAATCGCGCGCTTTACGTTTTTGCCACAAAGAATCAGCCTCAGAAAGCTCAAGACCGTTGTTAATTCCTACAATATCTTCAAAAGGAACTTCAACAACACGCACATCTAATCCTTCGCGTGTTGCAAGAGAAGCAATATCTGTTAAGTAATATTCTTTTTTCACATTATTATTACCAACTTTCTCTAAAAGAGAAAGTGCATGTTTTCCACGCATAGCGAGTATTCCACCATTACAAAAAGAAATCTTTTTTTCTTCATCGCTAGCGTCTTTTTCTTCTACAATTGCAATCAATTGACCATTTTTCTCGAGAAGACGCCCATAACCTGTTGGATGTTTGGTATGAAAACCTGCAAAAACAACATCTGCTCCATCAGCAAGCTGTGCACGCATTTGGTGCAATGAATCTTGCTGAATGAGAGGAGTATCCCCAAAAACAATGAGCACATCATCCACCTCCTTTTGCAAAGCTAAACGAGCAGACAAAACAGCATGGGCAGTTCCTAAACGCTCTTTTTGTTCAAAAATCATTACATCTTTTACAAATGACTGAACAACGTGCATAACCTCCTTAGCACCATATCCCACAACAACCGCTAATTGTGAAGAGCCTGCCAATTCTATTTGTTTTAGAACATGGCATATAAGAGGCAATCCAGCAATTTTATGAAGTACCTTAGGCAGAGACAATTTCATGCGCGTCCCCTCACCTGCGGCAAGAACAATAGAAAGACAACTTCTAACCATAAAACACATAAGACTAACGAGAAAATCCAAAAAAATTCATAATACTGTGCCAACGAATATCTTCAATATAACTCAACGAAGGATAATGTTCTAAAAGCCAAAATGAAAGATCCTGCATAGAACCTGTTAAAAACAAAATCCCTGTAAGAATAAGAAAAACACCAATGATTTTTTCAACTTTTCCTAAATGAATACGAAAAGCTCCTAAAAATCGCATAAAACTGCTCGAAAATAAAGCTGCTAACATAAAAGGAATAGCAAGACCTAATGCATAAACCGCTAAGAGAACAGCTCCCTCTCCCACAGTTTCTTTTGTTCCAGCAAGCGTTATAATAGGACCTAAAATAGGGCCAATACACGGTGTCCAACCAAAGGCAAAAGCTAAACCGATAATATACGCGCCTAAAGGACCAGCAGGTGTTTTTTTGGTCTGAAAACGCGCCTCACGAAATAAAAAAGCGATCTTGAAAATCCCCCAAAAATTTAAACCAAAAATAATAATGACAATTCCAGCAGCAAGGGCAAACCAATCACGATAATAACCGATGAATTTCCCAATTGTACTAGCACTGGCACCTAAAGCAACAAAAACAGTCGTAAACCCAAGAACAAAAGCAATAACAGAAGATAATAAAGCCCACCGGATAAAGACTTTCTCATCAGGCTTTTCTGAACGAAAATCATCAATACCAACACCTGCCATATAGCACAAATAAGGAGGAACTAATGGCAAAACGCAGGGCGACAAAAAAGAGAGTGCCCCAGCAAAAAACACACCAACTGTTGAAATTTCAATCAAAACTCATACCCCGTCTCTCTTCATAGTTTACCCCCATGAACAACAATCAATCCACATCTTCATCAATTCGTTGCATATTTTGCTCATTCGCCACCACACTTATATCTTCGTCATGACCAGAAACGACTGAAAAAACTTTTTGATAGATTTTATCTTTATTTTTAGCAATTGCAATATACTCTCCCTCCGCTAACACGAGTGAAACATAAGCACCAACTGTTTCATAAACGATATCACCAGAATCATTGGCAAGAGACCAACTTGTATCTGCAAGCGCTTCCCCTCCTTCTTGTCGTACCAGCTTTAAGACAATCTGAGCAGCCTGATGTTCAAGGGTAACTTCTGTTATTTTACCAGCATCCACTTGAATATCGGAACGAGCCGTCGCATTAATAGAACCATAATGGGAAGCAACATGGTAGCGGCCAGCTTTTAAACGCACAACTGATTGGGGTTTAACATTTGATAAAATCACCCCCGTATCATCATTTTCTTTTTCATCCTCATAAATAGTAAAACGTAATTCCTTTTCATTCATTACACCATTGAGCAGTGTTGCATTTAAAATGACTCCACCAGCCTCAAGATTAAAGTTTTTTACAAGACTCTGTCCATTTTTTAAACGAATATGGCGCACAGCACTCATATGACCAAATGAGACATGAACAAGATAATTTCCTGGTTCGAGATCAAAACGCGCACTTCCCCCCTTATAGGTTGCCACTAATGGTAATTTATTATCAATCCCTAGAATAGGGGCATAAACCCGCCAGACAAGCCCTTTTTCAATATCCGGATGACTATTTGTTAATCGAGCATTCAAAATGAGTTGTGTTTGAGATGCTACATTTTCTTTTTCCTGCTCTTGAGACTTTACAATAAAACTCCTTGATTGTCCCTGCTGCTGATCTTTCCCTTCTCCTTCTTCAGAAAAAGCACAGTGGCTCCAGATCAATAAAGTAAGCACCACGCACAACCATACACATCGGTGCACTATTTTTATAAGAATACCCATTCTCACATTGTTGACCAACATGATATTTTTTTCAAGAAACAATATCACAAAGCCATCATTTTAAATTGAAAAACTCACACCACAACCACATGATGAAACAGCATTGGGATTGTGGATTTGAAAAGACTGCCCCATAAGATCATCAACAAAATCAATCTCAGCTCCTTCCATGAAAGGAAGTGATAGTAAATCAATAAACACAACAGCCCCATCTTTTGTGAGAACGAGGTCATCTTTACACATTTCAGAAACCAAGTCATATTTATAAGAAAAACCAGAACACCCACCACCTTCAACAGAAATACGCAATGCTATTTTATCGGGTTCACGCAAAAGTATCTGTGCAATTTTTTTGGCAGCAACATCTGAAATTTTCACATTCATTTTATATATCCTTGCATTAAACCATCAAGAAAGAGTATCCCATACTCAAAGAGCAGTTTATTTGTCATAAACCACTCTCAATTTTAAGATGATAATGGGCAACTTGCAATGGATATAGGCAATATCAACTTTAATTACCAATCTCGAGCAGTGTACAGTGCTCATCCGCAAACAAGCCGTGGTAGATTATTCCATGAAACGATGAGTACCACACGCTCACCTTTTCAACGAGATAGAGATCGTATTATCCATTCTAATGCATTTCGACGTCTTAAACATAAAACGCAAGTATTTATTGCTGACGAAAGCGATCATTATCGTACTCGCCTAACCCATTCCATAGAGGTCTCTCAAATTGCAAGAACATTAGCCCGTGCCCTTTGTCTTGATGAAGATCTTGCCGAAGCCATTGCCCTTGTTCACGACTTTGGACACACGCCCTTTGGCCATGCTGGAGAAGATGCACTTAATGAAGCCATGGTACATTATGGCGGCTTTGATCATAATGCACAAGCATTACGCATTGTCACAAAACTAGAACAGCGCTATGCAAATTTTGATGGACTTAACCTTACATGGGAAACCCTCGAAGGACTTGTAAAGCATAATGGTCCCCTTTTAGGTCCTCACGCGAAGAATAAGGAAGTTCCTATCGATATTTTACAATACAATGCAGAGCAAGACCTTGCACTCGATTGTTTTGCAGGACTAGAAGCGCAATGTGCTGCTATTGCAGATGATATCGCATACAATGCGCATGATATTGATGATGGTCTACGTTCGCAATTTTTAACACTCGATCAATTTGAACATGTTTCACTAACAGCAGCAATATTAAAAGATATAACAGATGAGCATCCCCAGCTCGACCAAACGCGTCGCGGTTACACACTTGTACGAAGACAAATAACAACCATGGTTGAAGATGTTATCAAACAATCACAAGAAAATTTAGCACGCATCAAACCAACAAGCATAAACGATATTCACCAAGCAAAACAAACTATTGTCACCTTTTCACCGACAATGATCGTTTATGAAAAAGAACTAAAAAACTTTTTATTTAAAAATCTTTACTACCATGAACAAGTTCTTAGTCGTCGCAATGCAGCAAAATGCATTGTACAAAAATTATTCAATTGTTATTATGAAAATCCAAATACAATGCCTGAAAGTTGGCAGAGCAAAACAGTGCACTTAAAAAATCAAGAGTTAGCACGTTTGATTGCTGACTTTCTTTCAGGCATGACGGATCACTACGCTCTACGTGAATATCAGCGTTTATTTGACCATACAGATAATTTCGTCTAATGGCTTTTGGCATCATCATGGAAGCTAAATATGAATATCTTTAAAAACTTCGAAAAAAAAATTAAGAGATCAATTGAATTATCTGATATAAAAGGAAAAAATGGAGAAGATCTAGATTTATCAAAAATCACTGTTGATCCTCCGCGTGATTCATCCCATGGTCATTTATCAACCAATGCTGCTATGGTGCTTGCAAAATCTATTGGAATCAATCCACGTGCACTTGCAGATAAAATCATAGAACTTCTTAAAAATGATTCCTCTATCGAAAATATAGATGTTGCCGGTCCTGGTTTTATAAACATAAAGCTTACAAAATTATTTTGGCAAGATGCTATAAAATCCATGCTTGAATCAGGCACTTCTTATGGTCGTATTCCAATGGGACAAGGAAAACGCGTCAATGTTGAATATGTCTCAGCAAATCCGACAGGACCAATGCATGTAGGACACTGCCGCGGAGCGGTTGTTGGGGATGTTCTCTCCAATTTGCTACAATTTACGGGCTATAACATTACGAAAGAATATTATATCAATGATGCTGGTCAACAAATCGAAGTCCTCGCCCACTCTGTACTATTGCGCTATCGTGAGGCTCTTGGGCAAGAAATTAATGAAATTCCAGAAGGGCTATATCCTGGAGAATACTTGATACCATTGGGACAATCACTTGCTCAAGAGTTTGGTGACCAACTCCTCACGATGGATAAAGATGAAGCCTTATCTCTTGTGAAAGAACGTGCAATTCATGCAATGATGTCCATGATTCGCGAAGATTTGGCTGCTCTTAATATTTATCATGATATCTTTTTCTCTGAGCGAATGCTTTATGCAGATAATGCACGCGCCATTCGTAACACCATTAACGACCTCACTTTAAATGGTTATATCTACAAAGGAAAACTCCCCCCTCCCAAGGGACAAAATACAGAAGATTGGGAACCAAGTGAACAAACTTTGTTCCGTTCAACAAATGTTGGTGATGACCAAGACCGTGTTTTAGTCAAATCTGATGGTTCTTACACTTATTTTGCTGCTGATGTTGCTTATTTTCGGGATAAATTTAATCGTCATTTTGATGAAATGATTTATATTCTAGGCACAGACCATGCTGGCTATGTAAAGCGGCTAGAGGCAATGGCAAAAGCAATTTCTGGGGATAAAGCTAAATTAAGCGTCTTCTTATGTCAATTGGTAAAACTTTTTCGCAACGGTCATCCTGTACGCATGTCAAAAAGAGCGGGATCTTTTGTCACTCTACGGGATGTTGTCGAAGAGGTTGGGCGTGATCCTGTGCGTTTTATGATGTTATACCGTAAGTGTGAAGCACCTCTTGATTTTGATTTTGCAAAAGTAACAGAACAATCAAAAGATAACCCCATCTTTTACGTACAATATGCAAGTGCACGTTGTCACTCAGTCTTTCGTCAAGCACAAGAAGCGCTTCATATTAAAAGCTTTTCAAATGATACATTAATCGCCCATCTTCATCGATTAACAGATGACCATGAAATATTGTTAATACGCAAACTTTCTGAATATCCACGTATCATTGAACAGGCCGTCGTTCATAAGGAACCGCATCGATTAGCGTTTTATCTTTATGACCTTGCTTCCAGCTTTCACACCCATTGGAATAAAGGGAGTGAAAATCTCAATTTACGCTTTATTCAACCTGATGATAAAGAGTTATCCTTTGCAAGATTGGGGTTGATACAAGCTGTTATCAATATTTTATCATCAGGACTTACCATCATAGGAGTCGAAGCACCAATAGAAATGCGTTGAAAAAGTTCTATAAATACATACAATAGGTACTCTATTGATAAACTTTTTCATGTATCCTTGCATGAGAGGGGGAAAATTTATAATTTTAATATAACAAATCAAAATCAACCATTGATTGCACGCAGATGCAAATCACCATGTGAGAAAAGCTATGAGCGATAACGATCGCAAAAATCTACACGAAACAAAACACGATCATGAACACCATGATCCTTTGGAAAGGCTTACGCGCATTTTTAATCCGCACAAACAAAGCGGAAACCAAAATGAGCAATCTTCTTTACAGACAGATCGATCAACATCTCACCCCGAAACATCATCCCATGATGATGATTTTGATTTGTCCTTTCTAGAAGAGGAACTTGAAAATAATTTAGCACATGACTTACCGTTTGATGATCAAAAAAAACAATGGGACTTGCGTGCAACCAGCAACGCAACAGCCTCAGATATTGCACAAACTGTTTCTTTCAACCATTCAAAACAAAATAATTTATCTGAAGAGAAATATTCTTCACCTAGCAGTCATGATGAAGAACAAATTTTAGATGAGCTTTCTCCATTACCAATCCCAAAGAATCAATCCCCTCAAGAGAAAACAACAGCAACCAGTGCTGATCCGTTTCTTAAAAAAAGTAACCTTATTTCACAATCAGAATCAGAAAATTTCTTTTTTGATAAATCTGAAAGGCGCGAAAATAAGAAAGAGATTCCAGAATCTGTTGAACAAACCAATCGTTTTTCACAAACAAATTCACAACAGCCTAAAACTACGGATATACAACAAACTTATGATGACAATCAAAACCTCTATGACACTCCTGTAAACCATCCCTATAAAATTTCAGCTGATCAAGAAAATTGGATCAAAAAAGATTATCCTGATGTCTCCTCTTCTACAGAGGCAAATGAGTTTTTCTCATCTTCTAATCTTATGTCAGAAAGACAAAACACTGCAAGAAATCAAACAAGAAGTACCTTCTCCTCACCTTTAGATTCTTCACCCGTTGATAGACAATCTTATTTAAAGGGGGCTTCACAAGAAGATCATACAACAAATTATCCCCATTTTTTTGCAGAAAACCCCTCACAACAAAAAACTTATGGCGAAAAAGTTCCGATATATGATGAGGCTCGAGCCCAATACATCAATAACGCCGAAGGTGCCTCTAACCCAAATAGAGAAATTTCATATAATGAAAATAATTTAGATGAGTTTCTTTCCTCATCCCCCTCTTTAAATACAAAACAAACGGATGGCTTTTTTGCCCATAACTATACGCACAGAGATACTCCCCCTCCCAATGTTGATACTTATAAATTTTCAGAGGAAATCGTAGAAAAAACTGGTCCTATTATGGTTCCAGAAGTCCCGTATGAAGCGCCAGAATATGATGTGCCAACTAGTGGTGGTTTAGAAGAAGAATTTGCTGATGTACTTAATGTAGGAAATGTCCCAACGGATAATTTTTCTCAAAAACAACAGAAAAATGAGGTTTTTAGTGAAGTTTTTCATCAGTCTATGCAAAATTCAAAAGAAGGTGTTTATATAAACTCTAAAGAACAAAATTCCGACTATTTTTCTTCTGCCAATATGGAATATAATTTTCCCCCTTTTAGCGAGAATTCATCATATACAAGCTCAGATGAGGTTCCCACGCATCCACCAGCTCCTCCTCCCTTAAAAAGTTTTATTTTTAGTAAAACTTTCGTTAAAGGTATTTTTATACTTATTTTAATAGGAATTGGGTTTTCTGGTTATTCGCATTTTTTTATGCCATCACAAAAAAATGAAGAAACGGTCATTATCCACGCTGATAATACGCCTTTTAAATTCAAACCAGAAACAACTGAAACGAAAAATGATGTTGCACATAATTTAGATATCTATAAACAAACAACTGAACAAAATGAGAAACAAGAAAATACACAACAATTTCTTATTGATAACTCTGAACAACCTGAAAATTTAAAAGAATTAAACCCTGAAGAATCTTCAAACGTTTCCTCATCGTCTTTAAATGAATCTGATGTTGAAGATGCAGTCACAGAAGCTATAAATCATACTATTCCAATGCGAGAAGTACAAACTGTTATTGTCAATCAAGATGGTACAGTTACACTAGCCCCCGCGCATCAAACAAACAGCAAAACTGCTGCTCAATCTGAAGAAAGCATTGATCAAGCTTCTAATGAACTTCAAGATTCGTCCCTTGTTTCGTCGCATAATTCTGATATAAACGACCAAGAAAGAGATCATGATCTTAAAAATAATATTGATAAAATAATCGCAGAAAATAATTCTAGCTCAAATATTGAAGAAAAATTTATCCCTATTCCTTCTCATGCAGAAAGAAATACACAAGTTGAAACACCAGCCGCGTCTCGCCCCATATCACCAAACAGAGTCGCAGCACAAAATTCAGAAAGTTATTACGTACAACTTGCATCTCAGCCAACGCATGAGCTCGCTAGAAGTTCTTTAAAAAATATGAAATCTAAATTTGGATTCCTTATCGGTGCCCGTTCTTTAAATATTCAACCCGCTTTTATACCAGGAAAAGGCACTTATTATCGTGTTCGGATTCAAGCACAAGACCGTAATGAAGCCATAATCCTTTGTGAATCCATTAAAAGTTCTGGTGGAAGCTGCTTCATCACACGCTAAACCAATAATGCAACGGTTTTAACAACCGTTGCATTATTTATTTCCATACCATTTAATTACTTATAAAAAACTTCAGAAATTAAAATCGTTCCTCTCTTTTTTATGTCTTTGTGCTGACTTTATTCTTTAGTCTACGTCGATTTTCGCTCTATCTAAAAGATTATATTTATGAAAAAATCACTCCGTACCCTTATAGGTATAAGGTACAGGAGGAAGCGAATTTAAATCTTTTTTGGGCGTTGTTATACTTTGGCTTGTTTCTGGAGTATTATAACGCGAACTATGTTCAGGAGATTTTGCAAAAAAAGATCCTAAAAAACCAAAAACAAACCATAGAATAACGACCGCAAGAAGAATAGCAAAAATACCCTTAGCAATTGAAACACGTTGTTCACTATCTCTTCTTTCTGCTGCCATACGTTCTTCATATGTGTGATAATTTTTATCAATCATAGTAGATTCCTTTTCTCAATTCCCTTACCTTTTAATTTCTAGAAAATATGCATATATGAAATTATTCAGATACTTATTGTGAGAAAACGATAATTATAGAAAAAAGTTCCAGCTTACTTCATAAAGTTGAGAAAAAGAGGCGAGAGTAGAATTAAAATATCTATCATAGCCTTTGAATTCTATAATAAACTCCTTTGTGTTCTATAATAAAACATTGACACAAAGGTTTTGTTAATAATAGAGTTGTGATCAAAATATCTCATTATTTTTATTAATAAAAAGAAACATACTCAAAAGGTTTTTTTATGAAATCTCCTATATCGTCGCTTCCCTTTAAAATAGAAAAACACCCATCTCCTCTGTCAGAAGAAAAATGTGAAGAAATTTTAAAAAGTCCCGGTTTTGGTCAATTTTTTACAGACCACATGTGTACTATTCAATGGACTGAAGACAAAGGCTGGCATAATGCCATCATTTCTCAATACAAAGCTTTAAAAATTAACCCTGCAAGTACCGTTTTACATTACGGACAGGAAATTTTTGAGGGTTTAAAAGCATATCGTGCAAAAGATGGACGCATCTTGCTCTTCCGTCCTGATGCCAATGCACAACGCTTTATAGAATCAGCGAGGCGTTTAGCTATGCCAGAATTGCCAAAAGATATTTTTCTGGATGCCGTTCATCAATTAGTAAAGATTGATCAAAAATGGGTTTCTGACCAGCCCAACGCTAGCCTCTATATCCGTCCATTTATGTTTGGCAATGAAAACTTTTTGGGAGTCCGCCCTTCTCAAGAATATCTTTTTTGTGTCATAGCCTCTCCAGTTGAATCCTATTTCAAAGGAGAAGAAAAATCTGTCAGCGTCTGGATTGAAACAGATTATAGTCGTGCCGGTCCAAGAGGAACAGGGGCTGCCAAATGTGGTGGAAACTATGCAGCAAGCTTACTTGCACAAAAAACTGCAACTGAAAATAATTGTAGCCAAGTACTCTTCCTTGATATGATTGAACATAAATGGATTGAAGAACTTGGTGGTATGAATGTCTGCTTTATTATGGACAATAATACACTTGTAACCCCTGCGCTTAACGGCACTATTCTTCCAGGGATAACTCGTGATTCAATCTTAAGGTTAGCTCAACAAATGGGATTAAAAATAGAAGAGCGTCCTTATTCTTTTGCAGCGCTTCAAGAAGATGCAAAGAGTGGACATCTTAAAGAAGTCTTTGCTTGTGGTACAGCTGCCGTTGTCACATCAATTGGTCGTTTTAGGTATAAAGGGGGAGAATTTATTATTGGAAATGAAACAGTTGGAGAAGTTACAAAGCAGCTTCGTACACAATTGGTTGGCATTCAAAAAGGGAACATAGAAGATAAAAATGGCTGGGTACATTCTGTCCAGCTCTCATAATAATAAGGTATTCTCATATCTATAAACGCTTCCATGAAAGTAGATTCATGGAAGCGTATTTCCTAAAAAAACTCCCTCTATTTTTAGTGACAAAAAAAGAAAGCATTAATCAAATTTCGAATGATTTCTATGCTTTGCTTTAATATTACGGACTGTACCCGTATGGGAGCGCATTATGAGAGTTTCCGTTTGAATGTAACGAGATGTAAATTTAACACCAGAAAGCATATTGCCATCTGTCACCCCTGTTGCTGCAAACAAAACATCACCCTTTGCCATTTCTTCCATTGTATAAGCTTTATTGGGATCACTAATCCCCATTTTAGCTGCACGAGCAATTTTCTCTTCTGTATCTAGCAGCAAACGACCTTGCATCTGTCCTCCAATACAGCGCAAAGCAGCAGAAGCTAAAACACCTTCAGGTGCTCCCCCAATCCCCATATAGATATCAATACCTGTTTCTTCTGGATCAGTTGTATCAATAACAGCAGCAACATCTCCATCCCCAATCAAGCGAATCGATGCCCCTGTTGCACGTACTTCATTAACCAATTTTTCATGACGAGGTCTATCCATAATACAAACAACAATCTGATTAACAGCCACTCCTTTAGCCTTCGCAAGAGCATGGATATTATCGGTAGGACAAGCATCTATATCTACTACTCCCTTTGGATAACCAGGACCAATAGCAATTTTTTTCATATAAACATCAGGAGCGTAAAGGAGATTACCTTTTTCAGCAATTGCAATTACTGCCAAAGAATTGGCAATATTTTTAGCACAAAGTGTTGTTCCCTCTAGTGGATCAAGTGCAATATCGATCGCCAACCCACTTTGAAGACCTACTTTTTCTCCAATATAAAGCATAGGCGCTTCATCCCGCTCACCTTCACCAATCACCACTGTACCATCAATAGGCAATCGATTAAGTTCCTGCCGCATTGCATCTACAGCAGCCTGATCCGCAGC
This sequence comes from Bartonella sp. AA81SXKL, assembly GCF_042196945.1. NCBI lineage: Bacteria > Pseudomonadati > Pseudomonadota > Alphaproteobacteria > Hyphomicrobiales > Bartonellaceae > Bartonella > Bartonella sp. AA81SXKL. Next base: position 56,175 of record NZ_JBHIRH010000011.1, read on the forward strand.
TTTTTCATCGCCACGCCCGCGCCAGCGTGCAGCAGCAACAGCAGCACGTTCAGTAACACGTACCAATTCAAGCGTCAAAATACGATCAAGTCCATTTAAAATCTTCTGAGTTGTGGGCATATGAAAAAATCCTACCGAATGAATACCAGAAAAAATATGAGTCCTTATTAAATACTAAGAATAAAGTTTTTGGCAAAGATGAAAATTTTCCACAAGAAACAAAAGAACTCAAGCTTGCCTTTTTGTCATTATCAAGAAAGTTATCAATTCTCTGCCATAGGCTCAATACGAATAAATTGAGATTTTGCAACAAGATGTCCATCTTTTTCAATTTCTGCAAGTGCCTGTCGTACATTCACCTCTGTTGTTTCATGCGTAATTAAAATAATTGTTTTTTCAATTTGATCTTCTACAAAAGATCTTTGAACAATCGACTCCAATGAGATGTGATTATCAGCCATATGCCTTGCAACCGCGGCAAAAACACCAGTACGATCATGAACATTTAAACGAATAAAATAACCCCCTGCATGATGCGAAATACGTGCTTTTTTATGAGGAGTAAGTTCTAATGCTGGACGTCTTAAAACAGGTGCATACTGAAAACCAGAACGCGCTTTTGCTATATCAGCCAAATCACCAATAACGGCTGATGCTGTTGCCATTCCTCCGGCGCCAGGACCAGAAAACAGTAATTCACCTAATAAATCACTTTGAATAGAAAGAGCATTGGTTACGCCATTTATCTGTGCAATCATTGAAGATGTTGGTACCATTGTTGGATGAACGCGTTGCTCTATTCCAGAATCCGTTTTTAATGCAACTCCTAAAAGCTTAATCCGATACCCTAATTCATCAGCTGCTCGAATATCAATTTGCGAAATATTATGAATTCCTTCAACATAAACATCATCTAACGAAACAGCTGTTCCAAATGCCAAGCTTGTCAACAAAGCTAATTTATGAGCAGTATCATTTCCCTCAATATCAAAACTTGGATCTGCTTCAGCATATCCAAGTCTCTGTGCATCTGCTAAACAATCTTTAAATGAAAGACCTTCCGTAAACATGCGTGTTAATATATAATTACAGGTTCCATTGAGAATACCATAAATTCGCGATATCTGATTACTGACAAGTGATTCTCTCATCGCTTTGATGACAGGAATTCCCCCTGCAACAGCTGCTTCAAAATGAAGAAAAACTCCTTTTTTTTCTGCAATTATAGCCAGCTCTACTCCATGTCGAGCAAGAAGGGCTTTATTGGCTGTTACAACATGATGTCCCGCCTCAAGCGCTCTCTTAACAGCGGTGTACACCACATCCAATTCACCACCAATTAACTCTACAAAAACATCAATCTCATCAGAAGCAGCCAACTCCACGGGTGAATCAAACCATTTTATATCACTGAGATCAATTCCACGATTACGGCTTTTATCGCGCGCACTAACAGCAACGACTTTGATGAATCGCCCACATTGACAAGCTAAACTATTCGCTTTTTCACATAGAGCTCGAACAACTGAAGTACCAACCGTACCAAGTCCCGCAACACCAACTTTTAAAGCTTCTGCCATTATTAACCACTGATCCCTCTCTTCACTGAAAAATCGTTTAAATGATGTGCCAATCAACACAAAGAATACTTACATCCATAAGAACAAAAGAAATACCCCGCTCTATTCACTTCATGTTCTCCAATAGAATTATTCCCGCTTGTTCAATCAACATTCCTAAAAATATAATATTTATTGTCTTCAAAGATTTCAGAATCTTTATAAAATATCTAATTCAGAATGAAAATCTGTAAAACTGATAAATGCAAATTGCCATAAAGAAAAGTTCTAAAAAATAATCAATAACAAGTTAAAGAATATTAAGGACTTAGTAAGAAAGAATAAAAACATCTCTTCTAAATTAACAAATACGGAACAAAAAACATTCTTTCATATGAAAAATTAAGAGAATGGATAAAACAAAGTAGATCAGTAAATAATAACACATTTCTTCCTACCATTCCATAGTTTGAAATATAAATCTTTAATGCAAAAATCTTAATGCACTTATATATCAAAATAGAACCTTACATTAAAGTAAAAAACAAGACTTAATATGTGCACACCATAATTCTGAAATATTATAAATATGGAGAATAAATTTGCAAAACTCAAATATTTTACCTAAACTTACTGCCACCTCTTTGAAAAACTAGCGAATTGAAATGACAAAAATCTCAATCTACCCTTTACCCATGCTAATTCATTTTCAAATAAATAACCTTCTCAACATGTGAGGGAACAAATGAAGGGGTTTTAATTTTAAATTCCTTATAAACATGTAAAAGTAAAGATAAGAAAAATATTTTTAATATATTCTGTAAATAATTGCTTTAATATTTTTATTTTCATCATACAGAATCCATTTATATTTTTTAAAATAAAATTAATCTATGGTTTATGCCTAAAAAAACTTTTGTATGATTGGTATTATTTGCTAATTTGGTAATAAATATTTGTTTTATACTTCATAAATTATACAGTTTTTTGCTTTATGATAAGCTCAAATGAGAAATCTTCTGTATAAAGGCTCTTTCTAGCAAGTTAAATAATATTCTCATGTACAAGCAAAGATAACAAACGATAAAATATGCAAAAAATAAACACACTTAAAATAATGTTTTGATCATTTTTGCCTACTAGTCAAACTGAAAAGAAACAATCCAAACAGGAATTGCTCAAAAATTATTCAATAAAACACACTTTTTTCAAAAAAAATGACACAGAGGGCTTGCGAAGTAAAAAGATCCTCTCTATAAGCCTCATCAATGGTTTGCGCCCATCGTCTAGCGGTTAGGACATCGCCCTTTCACGGCGGAAACAGGGGTTCGATTCCCCTTGGGCGTACCATGTTTCTTTTTTCTGTACATAATCTATTGATTTTATATATCTTTTTTAAAGTACGGGATACGTGGATAAAAGTTAGGGAATAGGATTTTCTAACATTTGTCTACAACAGTAGCATTTTCTTTTCTTTGCGCTTCGCTAATCATCTCTAATAATGTTTTGAATGCTTCTAAATCCTCTTGTGAAAAATCTTTTAAAGTTCTAAAAAACATGCCAACAGTTTTACGCCTCAACGGATCAGAAGTCTTGATTGTAAAACTTTTGCGACAAGCATCCGATTCTCTTCTCAAAATTTCTGCTACCTCTTGATCTAAAGCATAGAGTTCAATTATCTTTTCCTCCAGTCCTACAGGAACAGATTTTTTGCCAATTTCTACAGCAGATAAAAATGATACAGATATGTCTAATTTCTTAGCCATATCTAAGAGGCGTTCGGAGTGATCAATGCGAAGTTTCCGTAAAATTTTACCAAAAGATGTAACCATATAAAAAGTCCTATTAGAGAAGAAATATTTCTTCTGATTCTAACAAATCTTTTTATGATTTTCTTCAATTATTACGAATCAAGAGTTCTTTTCGGGGTGGTTTTTTAGCAAAACCAGAGGTCCAAAGGGTCTCTAATTCTAAAAAGTCAAAATCCTTAAAGATCTCTCGAACCGCATCACAATCATTTAGACTCAAGACAAATTTGCCTTGTATGCTTTTGAGAACTTTTGCCATACTCACAAAATCATCTTCAACAAAATTCCC
>NZ_JBHIRH010000012.1:7500-57152 GCF_042196945.1 Bartonella sp. AA81SXKL
TATTTGCTTGCATATCGTCTTAAAAATCCATTTTCCACCAAGATTCGTCTTAATCTCGCAAAATCTAAAGTAAAAAGGCTACATATTTTTTATGTTTCCGTTTCGCGATAGTTTTTCCTATTTGAAATGCTTCTGCAATTTTTGTAAGTATATCTTCTGTTTCTAAATGGTGATCGCTAAAAATTTCCATATTTCGTACATTTTTATCTTCTAGCGCTTGCCATAATTTATCGATTGCTTGAAATCCCTCTGTTGTGTTTTGAATAAGACTAAGGTTTAAAAGGCGATTAATAGATTTGTGAATGTTTTTGGTCTCTGAATTGACAAGTTTGAGGATATCAGAAAGAATTTTAGCACCAAGTATAATAACAGTATAGACAGCGCGTAGTGTCGGTGAGGTCATGGCAGAAATGAGCAAATTATAAGAAAAATGATTTGGCTGTGTTGCACATGGATATCAATAGAATATTATTCGTGCAGAATGTAGCTACCTTACGCTTGTCTATCTCATAATCCTTTAAGCTATGAGACAATTTGCAACGGCGTTTACAGAGCAATCTTTAAAGACAGTTTCGAGCTTCTTTGCCGCAGAGTGTGTTACAAAATCATAATTGAGCCATTTATGGCGAAGTGTTTTGAGTGCTCTTGTTGTGCCACCGGTTGCAAAAACTATATGTGATATGGAAGCTGCTTATTTTTTCGTTTGCATGAGGCAAAGGCAAGAAGCAAAGGCGGAGGCACCAACAATCATGCAAAAGGTGAAAGCGATATGATTGTTGAAATGGCTGATAATCCATCCACTTGTCCATGAGCCGGCGGCTTGGCCAATATTTGAAATAACAAGAATATAACTGAAAAGAACACTGGCAGAGAGGGATGTAGTTGTTTTCCCTGCTTGATAGTATATTTCTGGAATCATGACAGATTCATAGACACTGTAGGCAATTAATGCAGTCACAGCGGTAAAGACCCCACCCATGAGGAAAAATGAGGAGAAACTTCCCATAAGCCATAATAGGTAGAAAGTTGATTTATCGGAAAGGCTGAGATGTTTATTGATTATTCCTTGCCAGATACAAATACTGATGCCAACAATTGAAAAGAAAATTCCACTATAAGGGGCGAGATTGCTGTCAAATTTACTGAGAAGTGTTGTGGTGGTGATGAAAATTCCCATGAGGTATGCACAAAGCAAAGCCGTGACCAGTAAATAAGCAATAGAACGATTATGTATTATTGTTTTTAAAGAAGAAAGAAGAGCTTTTTTTGTTTTTTTATTCTTTTCAAGAGATAATGTTTTATGCGGGTAATGATAAACAATTTGAATGGATAGAACACAAAGATACAAACCAATGAGTGCAAAAAAAGCCATTAAGAAGGTTGATGCGTTGTATTTTATGGCACTCGTTGCAACAAGAGGGGCGATAACGACAGCAGCATTTTGAAAAAAAGAATAGAGAGTTAATGCGCGCTTAAGAGCATTTTTATTGAGATGTTCTGATAAAATTTCTCTCAAAAATGGCTTTGAAATTGCTTTCGAAAAAGCCATTAAGGTAAAAAAGATCAACCATGCAGAAGGTGTGAGCGATAGGATAATGCACACAAAAGCGCTACTCCTTAAAATAAAGGCGGTAGCCATTAAGAGTTTACGCGAAAATCTTTCTAATAAACCCGTTGTGGTTACCATGAGAATGCTTTCAAGGATTACTGATCCAGCGAGATAAAAAGCAACATTGGCAGCAGTTATGAGAGAAGAGTTTCCAAGCAGAGGGAGTACAAAGAAAAAGGAAAATTCAGAAAGAAAAACTGTGCTATAGATGAAAAAAGTTATTTTATTTTTGCCCATGGAATTTCCATAGAAGTGTTGTTAAATGATCAAAGACATTTTGTTGTATCTTTTGAGGAAGTTTTGCCAGCCCTGTTTTTGCTGTGCACATTTCGTTGAAATAGTATCTTTCTTGATTCACTAGCCAGTCCAATGCAAGAATATTGTTTTTTCTACGATGTTTTTAGAAATATCGAGTATGATTTGGATTGAGCAACAACACTGTGCCCGGATGTTCGCGCAACAATCGTAAGATCATTGAGACCTTGATCCTATATCTTCTCCTGATGGGTTTGACTGTTTCTAACCCTATTTAATAACCAATTGACATCCCGCACTCTTGTTCCTCCCCATTGCATCTCTTGCGAAGAGAGCACGCTAATCTCATCTCCATAGATTGTCAACATATGAATGGGATGAATGATTTTGTAACCTTTTAATGAAATTACATTTTTTTAGTGGAAGGTTATTCATTCTCTTGAAATAGAGAAGAAAAACGATAGCGTTCGCTAATCATTTTTCAATTCTCTTTTAGCGCATACGTTGATATTTTCCTCCATGGCGTTGTAAAAAACCTCTCTCAACAAGAGTGCGTCGTAATCGGGCAAAGTCTATCGTAAAGAGGTTGCATATCTTGGAAACTTCCGTTTCGCTATAGGTTTTTCCCATTTGAAAGGCTTCACCAATTTTTGATAGCATCTCTTCTGTTTCTAAATGGCGGTCGCTTAAATTTTCCCTATTCCGTTCATGTTTATTTTCTAGCATTTTCCACACTGTCTCTTCGGCTTGAAATCCTTCTGTTGTGTTGTGAATAAGTCCAAGATTCAAAAGGCGATTGATGGATTTGTGAATGTTTTTGGCATCTGAATCGACATGTTTGAGGATATCAGTAAGATTTTTTGCACCAAGGATGATGGTGGCATAAACAGCGCGCAGTGTCGGTGATGTCATGGCAGAGATCAGTGAATTGCGGGTATTGCGTCTGTGAAGGGTTTCTTTTCCCATGGGCAAAAGATCGTTGCGAATGGGAAGTTCATTGATTTCTATGAGTTCTGCTTGTAGTGATTGTGCGCGTACAATTTGTTCGGCTGGGGTGCGTTTGCGAATAATTCCCAGACCACCTTGGCGATATTTGTGGTTTTCGGGGAGTGTTAAAGCCTCATAGGAGCCATCAAGCCGATAGAGGAGTTCTTCCCAGATAGGGGTTCTAACACGTCGAACCCGTTGTTCGCCATTGAGAGCAATTGTTGTTATCATTGTTGGTTCATGCAAACAAAGATAACCACCAGGTGTGATATGTTCCCAAAGGGTTAGAATAAATCGTACATCATCTGCGGGGGTTCCTGCATCAATCCAAGCAAAATCTATTGGCGCCCAAGATTTGAGGGTGCTTTCATCAAGAGAGAAAAAATTTTCATTGATAAATGTTACAGTGTCTTTTTTAATGCTATCTTTAAGAAGTTCTTGCCATGCTTCTTCTGCTGATTGACCTTCTACTGTAAAATCATCAATTGTGATAAGCCGTGGTTCGTAATTCTCAAGGACTCCTGAAGGATCAAGCAACGCTGTGCGCTCTTCCCAAATGGCGGATTCTAAAAGCTTTTTATCTTGTTGCCATGATAAATTCGCTTTTTGAAGTGCTTTTGCGATAAAGCGCGTACTATCACCAGCACCGATTTCAATGACTGTGCGCGGTCTTGCCATTTGAATAAGCGTATGGATAAGTTGAGCACTATTTTCTGTTCCCATGTCAGGTCTTATCAGCTGCATCTTTTTATCCTTATAATGTGAGCAATCGTAGCATTCCTGCTTTTACAAGAAACTTTATTGAATCCTCTAGCGGGTATTGAAGATGCATTGGTGTGGCAGCTTTCTGCAAGAGATGTTTTGTTTTTTCATGAAGCCGGATTGTGCGCCCATTAAGTTGATTAATGGCAAGAGTGCCAAGAGGAGAATCGATGATACGACATGTTGTCTCTCGTAAAAGAGCTGTTGCATCATTTTCTGAAAAGGCTTTTTGATCTGTTTCGATGAGACCGTGTCGTAGCAGTGATATCAAAAGACTTCCAGAGGCAAGAAGAGTACCATTGAGTTTGATTTCTTTTAAGGATTGGACAAGGCAGCCTTCACGAAGTGCTTCAAATATGGGAAAGTCGAATCCGCCAAATGTCGCTCCTTTTGTAGAAACAATGGTGATGGGTTGTATTTGCCGTTTGCCAATGAGTGCTGGTTTGTTTCTCGTTATCTGTACGTCCTTTGCCCATTGAACGCGTGATAAAGGATTGAGTTCACGTGGGTAGACAGCGAAAGAATTGATGGCTATAGGTGGTGTTGGTTTTTGCAATTCAAGTGTGTGGATGCTTTCATTCAAGTCATGTAGCATATAGTCTGCCAGTTGCCATACATAACCACCTGTTCTATTGTAAAAGTTTAAGCCTATAGGGTCTTGTTGCATGATGTTAAACTGTTTTCTTCTGCTTTGAAATATCAAGTTTTGGCAATGGTTGTTTGCTGGGGTTGTTTGTTCCTCCACACGAGAATGGTTTATCAAAATCACATTGCTTGGTATGGGGTTGCATGGGAGATACAATAATTTGATTAGGTGATGATTTTTATGCCATTTTTGGGCATGGTTTTTTTCGAGAGAAAAGATGGCAAAGTTTGCTAGGCATTATCCCATTCCTTTTTTTGCATAGCGCGGTTTAACGTAAAGCCTAATAGGCCTGCGATCATGGTGGCAATGCCAATGATAAATAGTGTGTATTGGGTGTGATGCACTTTTACAAAACCAGCTCCTAGAAAGCCAAGGCACACCGCTGTTTGTATGATGAAGATATAGGCGGGCATTTGGTTGTTTCGGTGTTCTTTCTGAATGGCTTTCATCATAAAACTTGCCATCAGAGCATTTTGCACGCCGTTAGCACCCCCAAGGATGAAAAATGACAGCATCATTAACCATACAATGTGTGTGAGAGAAAAGCAGAAAATTGCTAAGCCAATGGTTGTGGCAGCCAGTGATGCACCAGCGGCATTACCAAAGCGATGAAAAAAGCTGGAGAAACAGAGTGGACCAACCACGAGGCCAAGACTTAACATGCTTGTGATTATCCCATAGGTTTCTGCACTGAAGTACAGCTCAGTGCGGATGCGGACAATCGATAAGACGTTGAGAGCAGAGGTGAGGATGATGGTAATGATGAGGGGAGAAAGAGCATAGACAACATTTTTTTTACGCAAGAGCCCTCTTAAATCTAGTCCCTTTTTGGCTTGCTGTGTTGTGGTTGTTGGCATATGTATGTTTAAACTTTTAAAACAGAAGAGAGTGATAAAGGTTGCACAGAGAACCATGATAGATAGTGCAAAGAGCCCTTTTTGCCCGTTTGAGAGACCATATAGCACACCTCCTAACAGTGGTCCTGCAATGTAGCCAAGATTACGGACTGTTTGGATAATGCGGTTGATATGGTCTAATTGCCGATCATTTTTTGCGAAGTCAGGTACAGCAACAAGGATAGCAGACCAAAAGAGTGAACCAGCACACCCTAGTGCAAAAGAAAGGGCAATATAAACCCAAAATTGGTTGGCGATTGCAGCTGTGGCTATAAAGAGTGCTTCAAACAATAAAACAATGGGTACTGTTCGCGCTGGTTGGAAGCGATGCAAGAGGCGTGGTGCAATTGGTCCGGCACAAATTGCCCCGACAAGCCCTGCAAACAGCAGCATTGAAATAGATGCTGTGCTTTCTGCTAAGTGTAGAGCAAATGTAACTTGTGCTGTTTCATCGGCAAAGCTGCTAAAGCCCAAAACAAGGAAAAGTCCCATTTGGGTAAAAATCATGGATTTTTTCTTTGTCACAATGCTCCCCAACATGCTAAAGCTTTTACAGCTTTTAAAATTTCCTTCTGTGCTGTGTCATGTGGTTTATCATTTAATTTTGCTAGATCTAATTTTTTTCCTGATGAAAGTTGAGAAAGGAAATGTTCTAGATGAGAGCTATACTCAAAACTGGCGCAATGCCCATTTGCTGCGATGAGGAGTTCTTTTGTTTCTAGTAAGGGCACCCATTGGAGGGTTGCAGATGCGCGAAGAGTGATTTCATTTTCAATCTCAGAGACGTCAATAAGGGGGCGCTTGACACATAAACGTGAACTTGTATCACAAATTAATTGAGAAACCAGCATATGGCGTTTTAAGGTACCATTTGCGATGGCGGAGTTTAGTGCAGAGTGTTGAAAAGCATTATCAGGGTTTAAATTTGCTCTTCCTGATGCGCGGATATCATGTCGCGTTCGATCATCAAGATGGAGTAAATGCGTGACATAATTTTTATGATGTTGTGCATCGTGTGCTGTTTCCCAAAAAGCAATATTGATATTTGCCGCGATATTTTTTCCAGTTTCAGCAACGTGGAAAGCATCATGGGGAAAGTAGGCAACACGGTCTGTACGGTTTTGCAGCGCAATTGCTGTTAATTTATGCGCTTCATATTCAGGATATTTTAGCCCTTGGGGGTCTTCTCGTGTACTGGGCCATGCAAACATTGTTTTGCCATCCTGTAGAGTAAAACCAAAATTATGAGCGTGATCCACATGTATCCCAACATGGGTGGAGGAATATCGACCGATGAAGCAGTCAATATCCACGCGCCCACCAGGACTAAAACCTAAAGAATGAGCTAATTGATCTGAAAACTGTTTTGCCACATCCCATAGAACAGGGGTTGCAGCGTATAATCCATAATACATGACCGCCCATTCTTGTCCTTCGGCATATTGGTCAACGCGGGCAGTATATTCTTCTATAGTTCTATCCGTATCTAAAACAAGAAAGTTTGAAAGAGGACGTGGACTCCGCACTCCATTAACCACTGTTACTACTTCGGATTTAGGATTAAGAGCTAAGAGTTTATGAGGATGTAGAGCGTATTGTCTTAAAGCATTCAAAACATCCCTTTCATTGAAAGGGATGTACGAAATTGACAATTCAGCTGCTTGCTTAGCCCAAATTTTTTGAGAAAAGCCCTCTGAAAATAACTGAAACATGCACTTAAATAAGCTTAATTTTTAAAGATGGATGGATAAGCAGATTTGCATCAACAATACATCATTAAACTTCCAGCGAATCATTCATATTAAGCTCATCAAGCTCACTTTGATAAATTTGAATATCGTTACGCTGTGCATACTTAGTAAGCATTGCAGTTGGCACAACTTCATCAGCAGCCAATTCAATAACATTTTTTACTTTATTAAGTGAAATATTCATATATTTCCCCCCTTATAGTTGATAAAATACAGATAATTTAAATATAAAAAACTACCAATTTCCTACACTTAGCATGGATTTATTTTTTGTCAAATGTCATGTTGTTTGAAAATATTTCTTATTCTTTTTGAAGTTATATCATTGTTTTTTGAGGCGTTTTTTAGCAATATCATTGAAAAGGGTATACGCTTTTTTTCTTAACAACAAAGAGATGCATGATTTTTTTTGCTTCTTTCTTTGAAGGGATACACTGCATATAATGAAGAGCTCTCTACGTTCTTATAAAAAGATAGATTTTTTTCTTCGAGGATTTTTGATTTTTAAGGAAGATGAGCACAATATTCTCTCATCATTTGTGTATTTTGCTTTCAAGTTTGAATTTTAAAAAGCTTTGTCTGAATATTGTAAGGTCGTAAGTTGCCATTTATACAAAAAGCTTTTCACGCAGGTGTAATAAAAAGCTGCACCATGTGTGCAGCTTTTTATTGGTTTTATACTTTTTGAGCTATAAGTTTTTAAAGCATGAAAGTGTCCTTACGGCTTCTATAACCATAATAGCCAAAAACACTGGAAATAATGGCGCCTACCAGACTTCCTAAAAAGCCCCACCACCCCATATTGGAGGCTGTTTTTGTGGCTTTAGTTGCAGTGTTTTTTGCTGCCTTGATCGTATCCTCAAGATTGTCTGAGAGTGTTTCTGCCTGTTCTTCAAGGGCTTTGATGGCTTTTTCGGTTTTTTCCTCTGCGCTTTGATAGAGTTGAACAGCATGGTTGGCTGCTGTTTGTGCATCCGCACGGGTCATGCCATCCTTCATAAGCGCGTTGATGATATCACTTCGATCAAATTTTGTTGTGAGATCTTCTACACGATCAGACAGGCGCTCACCAAGATTTTTTAAAGTGGTGCGATAGTGAGAAGGATCATTTTTGAAAGCTTTTATCGCAGAACCAATATCATTGAGTGCAGCTTGATAGGTTTGTTTCAAGCGATCAGGGTTGAGAGCAGGAATGTCACTTTTATTGAGAAGGGAGTGCAATTCACTACCAAGTTGGTCAAAATTGATATCATTGTCACTATTTTTTGCAAAAAACTTTTCAAGACTTTCACTGTTTAATTTTGCAAGTATAGGGGAAATATTGTTTTTTAGGCTGTCAACGGTTTGTTGGACCATGGAGCTGTTTTCTAAAGCCGTTTTAGCTCCTATCTTTTCTGTACTAGAAACCACGTGGATGGCTTGGAGGGTCATCAGCAATGTTATGAGAGCCCAAGTGAGAAAGCCATGAAGAATCCCTGATGATTCAGCAAAACGTCCAGCTACAAAGCCTCCCAAGGCTAGGCTAATCAGTGTAACGATAACGGAACCCACGCCAAAGGAGAGGAAAGAGCCTTCAAATGGGGATGAAGAAGTGAAATCCATTTGGCTTAAGCCTAAAGCTGCGACCAGAAAAGAGAGGCAGATTGAGGTGGCAAGAGCCGTCACCAGTCCCGCAAAGATTGCGGACCATGAAATGGGTGTGTGAAAGAATGAATACTTTTCTTCTAGAGTTGTTTCTCCTAAAAAATTCGTATCAAATGGTGTGTTTTCAGGAATGCGAGTTTCCATGTTTTATCTCCTTGAATATGCTGGAGATACAATGCCTTTTTGCTAATTATGTTCCAAAAGGGATAAAGAGCAGCTAAAAAGGACAGAAAACATCGAAAACAAGACGGTGATCATTACTTAAAATTCTTCTTATATGACTCCAGTCTAGAACTGATAATACCAGTTTATCGAGAATTTTAGTTGATGGGGGGGAAACGGTCTATGGGGGAATGGCTCTTTTTTCCCGTTCTGTACTGCAATGTTTAAAAGATTGAATGTCGTTGTGAAGTTTAATCTTTCCCCCTTAGCTTAAAAGTAAGCTCTCTTAATGCTTTTTCTTTCAAGTAATGTCCTGGATACTGCCTGAGGAAAACTTTGTAAACGCTTTTCCATCATTGATTGTGTTTGAAGGTAAAAAGTAAAATTCTGGAGTCTTTATTTTATTATTCCATTTTTTGTAAAAACAGCACGTCTTCTAAAATTTTATTTTTTATATTGTACTTATAATTAAAAGAATGCTTCAATTATTCAAAATAAATATCAAAAGTATTCAATTCAAAAAGCTATGAGAGATAAAAGAGAAGGAAGAAACATTAGTGTTCTAAGCTGTTTTTCCTTCTCTTATTGCTCTATATCAAAACAATGCTAGAAAACTTTTCTAAGTTCTTTGAGTAAAAACTCCCAAAACCAGAGAGGAAAGTTGAAAAGTTTTGAGACAATGTCCAAAAGTTTCGAGATTCTCTCCAAAGGTTGTTTTTTAGTTTCGCCCGCAGTTTTTTTATACGATGTAAGAGCACTTTGATTTGAGAGATAAATTTGGTTCGATGGACCATCTTGTATTAAGAAAGTGCATTTTGTAAAGGTCATGCGTTCCACCTTTATGACGTAGGGATTATGAACTGTAATCGGTTCATAGGTGCTACAGGTTTTCACTTTTGCATTTGCAGTTGTCATGGATTCTGTTTCAAATGTATGTGTGTAAAGGTTACTTGTGCATTTTTCGGGTTTACTGTCGATTAAAATACATTCATCCATTATGCTTTTTATGGCTGCATTTACTTTGTTTATAAAGTTTTTGAGATGTTTAGAAAATTGAGTTTCTAAGGATAGGATTTTTAGGGATGGGATTTTTATGATCGTATTCATTTTATCAAATTTTTATTATATCATGTTTGTCAATAGCTTAGGCAATAAACTTTGTGCTGGCTATGTAGAATGAAATTCTAACAAAATGGACAAGATGAATTTAGATTTTAGAGCGAGATAGAAGCACAATTTGCTTTATGATATTAGTGGGCTATTAAGTTTATTTGCTCAACTATTTGTGTTGATAAAGACTTCTCCATGAGGCATTGTTATATGCTGTATTGTTACAATAATATTTGTGTGGGGAGTTTTGAGGAAAGGGAGTTTGTGGCTTCTTTTTTCTTTGAGCGTTGTAAACCAATTCTGATAAAAGATGTTGTCGGAAGAGTGATGTTGTTGTCATGGAGAGCGATAGAGTTTGGAAGCGTTTTTGTTGATGATATCAATGAAAAAAGCTGATGAATATAGGGCAACATGAATACAACAAAATGCGCTATTTCGGATTGGGAAATATATCTCTGAAGGAGAGGTTTGATCTTTTAGCTTCTTTTGCGTATAGTTTTAAAATTGCGATTTGCTATGCTTTAAAATTAATTATAAAGTGAAGAACTAAGTGGTTATTTACGTGTTGAGTGTGTGCGTGCGCATCATACACTGGATTTATGTCTCAACAAGATGAATTATTCTCGAATAAAGTAAAAGAATAAAGAAAATTGATTATTTTATTCGCTGTGGATAAAGTTAAAATAGCTTTATATTTATAAATATAAATTATTATTTTTCTATAAACGTAAAATTTAAATATTTTTAAATTTAAGAAATGTGACTTTCCTGATGAAACATAAATATACATTACCATTCATTATACTTATCGTATGTTTATCGACGGGAGGTTTGATTTCTACCGATATTTTTTTACCGGCACTGGGCGATATGCGTCAATATTATCAAGTGACACAATCTCAAATTCAAAGTGCAGTGGCGGTTTTTTTGTTGGCATTGGCACTTGGACAGCTCATTTATGGGCCGCTGAGTGATAATTTTGGGCGTAAAAAAACACTTCTATTGGGCTTATTCTTGTGGTTATTTACGACACTTGGTGTGATTTATACGGTTCATATTCACGCTTTTCTTGTGTTACGTTTTTTGCAAGGTCTTGGTGCTTGTGCGGGACTTGTCTTAAGTCGTGCAATTATCAATGATTTGTTGGATAAAAAAGCGGCTGGAAAACTTTATTTGATTGTTTTCCCTTTTATTGGAATGTCGCCAGCACTTGCACCTTTCATTGGTGGACTTTTGATACAAGCTTTTCATTGGCAGGCAACTTTTATCTTTTTAAGCTTTTTTATATTTTTGACCATTTTGCTATGTTGTTTTGTGCTAAGCGAAACTCTACCCCCTCAAAAACGGCAGCATTTTTCTCCTGTAGGATTAATGAAGGCATATTTAGGCGTTTTCAGAAATAAACAATTTATTTTTTATGCACTTATTCCGTGTTTTTCTTACGCTGCCTATTTTGCTTATATTGTGGAGTCGCCTTTTTTACTCACGACTTTGGGGTTATCGCCGATACACATTAGTTATAGCTATATTGGTGTCTCGTTTCCCTATATTTTGGGAAATCTTTTGGCGCGATGGTTTTTTGAACGCGAGTCTATGGAAAAAACTGTGGGGAGAGGGTACATTATTTTTGTGATAGGTGGTGTGCTGTTTGCTTTGCAAATGTATCTAAGCCCATGGCCCCTTGTGACAAGTTTTATGGCTATTGCTGTTCTTACTTTTGGAAATGGTTTTTTATTGCCGTTAGGAACAGCGTTGGCTATTTCATCGCATCCGAAAGCTGCGGGAGCGGCTTCTGGTGTTATGGGATCTTTGCAATTAGGAAGTGCGGCACTCAGTGCAGCGGTTATCGGAAAAATCTCTGGTCATAGCCCACGGGCTATGGCAACTTTGTTAGCTGTGTGTTGTATGATTGGTTTTATCATTTATATTCAAAAAGCGCGTCATTTTATGACTTCAGAAATAAGCTGAGTAAATGATAAAAAGAAAGTATTATGCGGAAATGCTTTTGATGTTTTACACAAATGGGGTACCTGTACATTAGATGAATTTTTTTATTAAGTTGCTGGATTGAGTGGGTTTAAAATTTGTTACAAGCTTAGTTTGAGTTTAACAAATCGATTATTATGGGGGGAGAATATGAGCCTAGAGTTTCAACATATTTTCATTATATTGGGTGGGAAAAGTTCTGGCTCTAATGCATGTTTAAAATAAGGGGAGGAATTGATCAATGAGCCTTCCTATTATTATTCTTTCTCCTGTAATGCCAATTTGGGATGGTGATGTTTTTTGTTCTCCATTGACAAAGCTATGTTCAACAAAAGGATTCCCTGTCACTCTGCTGGATACGCTTTCTCTTTTTCCTAAGGGTTCTCATGTTCTCAATTATTCTGCTGTAGACATTTTATCTTTTATGGCAGAAAAACTTAAAAGCTATTTTAAAGAGCCCGCAGTGCTTGTGGGATTTTCTATGGCTGGAACATTGGTACAAATATTGGCAGTACAGCTTCCCAATGTTCAAGCTGTGCTTGCTGTGAATGCGCCTGGCTATCCAGATAAGGTTTTGCAATGGCGCCTTGGAGATATTCTTGCCTCCTTAGAAAATAATGATTTATCGGGGGCTTTGGAAATACTCAATGGTTTTATGCATCCTTCTGGCGTTATGAAAAAAAGAGCCTTATTGGAGATTCCTGATGAACAAAAAAGCGTGGCAATTGAACGCATGACAAGAGGGTTTAAACTCTTATTAGAAATAGATGCTAGAGATGAAATAGTTAAGTATAAGGGAAAGTTTTTAGCTTTAGTGGGAGAAAAGTCGCAACTTGCAACGGTAGATAATCAGACAAAAAGTCATAATCTGAACCATGAATATAAGATTATCTCTGGTGCTGGTACGCGTTTGTGGGAGGATAATCCTACTATGACAGATGCAGTCATTGATGAGTGGCTGGAGGGACTATGAAAAAGAAAGTTCTTGTATTACCTGGTGATGGGATAGGACCAGAGGTTTGTGATGCTGCGCTGATGGTTTTAGAGCAATTCCAATTGCCGATTGAATTGACTTATGGTGATATTGGTTTTGAATGTTGGAAACAGGAAGGAGATCCTATTCCTCAAGCGACTTGGCAAAAAATTACTCAGAGTGATGCTATTTTACTTGGTGCTGTGACCAGTAAAGGAAAAGAAGCGGCTTTAAAAGAACTTGCTCCGCATTTAAAAGAGAAAAAACTTGCCTATGTTTCTCCCGTACTTCAACTTCGCCAAAAGTTAGGTTTGTTTGCGAATATACGTCCTGTAAGATACATCTTTGGTCCCCAACGTCCTTTTCATTTTTGTATTATCAGAGAAAATAGTGAAGGCCTTTATGCTGGATTGGATTTTCGGGGTATTTCTCCTGAAACAGCCGTTTGGCTAAAACATCCAAATTTGACAAAATATGGGCTTGAAGAAGCTGCGTGGACAGTCCGTTTGCAGACACGATTTGGTTTAGAACGGTTATTTGAATATGCTTTTTCTTATGCAAGGAAATATAGCTTTAGGCGAGTTACTTTTGCTGATAAGCCCAATGTTATGCGAGAAAGTGGTCAGTTTGCTCAGGAAATTTTTGAGAAGATTGCGCAAAACTATCCGGAAATTGAAGCAGATATTCAGAATGTTGATGCGGTTGCTTTGTGGATTGCAACCAAGCCAGAGCGGCTTGGTGTGATTGTTGCTGAAAATATATTTGGCAATATTCTCTCTGATCTTGGCTCTGGGATAATGGGGGATTGGGGCTTGCACCTCATGTGAATGTGGGGAGCGAGATTGCTTGTTTTGAACCTGTTCATGGAAGCGCACCACGTATTGCTGGACAAAATAAAGCAAATCCTTCTGCGATGCTTTATACCATGGCTTTACTCTTAGAGCATTTAGGCTTTAAAGATGCAGCAAAACAACTGTCTGAGAGTGTTGATCAAGTTATTCGTGCTGGAAAAACCGTTACCTATGATCTTGGAGGTGTAGCCTCTACCCGTCAAATGGCTGAAGCTGTTCGCAATTCTCTTGTGAATCCTGTCTTTGTTTGTCATGCGGCGATTATCACTGTTGGTGATGAACTCCTTTCAGGACAATATTTGAATACGAACTTACAAGATTTAAGCCAAAGTTTGAACAAGAGAAATATTCAAGTCACACGTCATTTTGTTTGTGCTGATCAATTACAGCAAATCAGTGAGACTGTTGTTTCTTGTCTTGGACAAGAAGATCTTATCATTATCAGTGGGGGATTGGGACCAACATCAGATGATAAAACACGCGATGGAGTTGCTCAAGCTGTAAAGCAGCCTTTGGTACATCATGAAGATGTTTGGCAAATAATAAAAGGTCAATTACAACGATTAGGGATTACGGCGGATAAGAGTAATGCGCGTCAAACATTGTTTACTGAGACAGCAACCGTGCTTGATAATCCTACAGGTACAGCACCAGGGTTTTATCTCTCTTGCGATGGAAGTACGCTTGTTGTTTTGCCTGGTCCACCATCACAGGCTCTTGCGCTTTTAGAGAATTATTTAGAACACAACGAGAAGAAATATTTTACTGTATCGCGTGCGGAGTATGCATGGACTTTGATTGGAATTGATGAAAGTACCATTGCGCAGTGGGTTGATGATCATCTTGAAAATGAATCCTTTGAACGGCATTTTTTATGGAAAAGCCCCTATGTTTTGGTGCAACTGGTTGCTCAATCAGAAGCGCCCTTGGAACAACATTTCGTGGAAGAATTTGAAAATCATTTTCACCCCCATTTAGTTGGGGCAGAAGTTACTACTGCTTGTAAACAATTAGCGATGTATGCAGAGGTTCATTGGTCTGCCAATGATCCGTGGCTTTTAAAATATTTTCAGCCCATAGAAAAAGGTAAACAAGATGTTCCACTGCTTGAGGTTGAAGTGAGCCTAGAGCCTTCTTTGGAGACATTAGAAAATCAAGCAGAAAGCCTTGGACATGCTACCATGACTATACGGATGAAAGGTTATGGTGATGATCGTATAACTTTTCCCTATACGCGACCACTTTTAGGTGTCGTCTTACAAGAATATGCAGCTTGGGCTGTCTTAAAAAGATATTTGAAAACAGAGAAGAAAAAATGAAACTCTATGGGGATGTAACAATATTGCTCAAATTATTGAACGTTCTATTATAAGAAGTATTTTGATCCTTTTCTTCAGTGGTTTTTGTCTATAGGTTAATTTTTCTTTTGATGTGTAAATGAATGACTTTGATTGATTCAAAATTAAGAAAAACTTTACGATATTAGGCTCGCTACATTCAATATTTATAATGATTAATTATGATTATAAATCAATATGTTATCTTCCATAGCGCTGATAACAAGGAATCCAGAGACTTCGTGTGTCTCAAGCGTTGTAGATAATTGAGATTCTTTGTAAATCAAAAAGCGATGGTGTGAAAAGACAAGAAGTCGTGTCATTTACAGGAAAGCTTTGCAAATTTTATTGAACAATATGTCCGTGAAGAGTTTTATTGTGAACATATCCCGTTCCGTTATCTGATAATAAATTGCTGTAAAGAGCTCATAAAATTTTTCCTTTAAGTTTTTGTGTGATTGCATGATCGTTGGGTATTCGCTTCCGAGGGGCGATATTTTTCAATTTGATAACAGGACGAACTATTTTTTCTGTAAGACGTGAAGATTTAAGGAGTGATCATTTTACGCTTTTGTTTTCTTTTTGATTGGTAATTTGTAGGAATTTTTTTGGGGAAAATATTTAATGTGGTTAAAAACATTTTATGCGTGTGTGGGAGAAAAATAAAAATGTGGTCTTAATTGTTGATAAGAGTGTCAATATTTTTGATGAACAAATTTTAGTCGTAATTCTTAGTACCTAGATGGGAAGTTTATTGCATTTTTTAACAGTTCGTATTCTATCTGTTGTGATGCGCAGTGGTTTTTTAAGCAAAAAAGAAAGGGCTTTTATGTATCAGATTGATTACAACAGTTATCGTTCTGTCAAGAGTTTTAGTCGTCGCGTTCATTTTCTCGTTATGCATTATACGGCTATTGATTTTAAAGCCTCGATTATGGCGCTTACAGGAGAAAAGGTTAGTGCACACTATCTTGTTCCTGATCCTTCAGAGCAGACATATCGTGAGGCAGGCTTTAAGGATATGCGTATTTTTAATCTGGTTGATGAAAATGAGCGCGCATGGCATGCGGGTGTGAGTTCATGGGCTGGGCATAGTCATCTCAATGATGCATCTATCGGGATTGAAATCGTTAATTTAGCGACTTATCATGATGGGACGGGTATGTTTCCTCCTTATAATCCAATACAAATTGATGCTGTTAAGGAACTTGCCTTGAATATTTTTCAACGGTATCCTGATATTATGCCAACAGATGTTGTGGGACATAGTGATATTGCCATTGGAAGAAAAAGTGATCCAGGAGCAGCTTTTCCATGGAGAGAACTTTATAGCGCAGGTATAGGAGCATGGTATGATGATGAACTAAAAAGTCATTATCAAGAGCAATTCTCTAAGAATTTGCCACCCAAAGAAGATGTTTTGGCGAAGCTAAAATGTTATGGATATGACATTTCTGCTGCGTGTACCCAAACAGGATACAAAGATTTGATCCGAGCATTTCAACTTCATTTTCGTCAAGAAAATTATGATGGGATTCTAGATGTTGAAACAGCAGCAATTCTTTATGCATTGGTTGATAAGTATTTTCCGTGAATTCAATGTGTTTTAATTGAAAATATGGCTTATGATTACGTGTAAGCCTTTTTATTATCAGGAAAGGCTGCTTTTTGCCAATTGGCTTTATGTAAAAAGGGTATTAATCGTGTAAAAAATCCCATGTACGGTATAAGGCGTTTTATGGAAACATAACTCTGAAAGCTCTATGATTTGCAGAGATTAAATTTTATTGTTTCTTTGTCTTATATTTTTCTTCCTTTAAAAACGCATAAAGCCAAGATGTTGCGTATATGATGAACATGTTCCTTACGCAGGGTAAAACGCTTCAAATAAAATGGATTTGTATTGTATATTTACATGCTTGTTTTAAAGAAATGTCTTTTAATGTGTATCACAACATATATTTTACAGCGACGTTTATAGAGAATATAATCTAAAATCCTCTATGAAGTGTATCCTCATTTTGATGCTTAATAAAAGTGCCTAGCACTATCGTACATTTTGTCAGATCTCAATGTTACTACAACCCTTGAAATTTAAAACGATTCATAAAAGGGTTTTCTTTACTCGTTTTTATTCACACGGCTCTCTCCGCTTGTCGTGTACAAGTGACAGGTTTTGGTTGATTGAAACATGCAAAATTATAAATTGATCATTATAAATCAAAGTGATGCAGATTCAAGAAAAATAGGGGCATTTACAGATTGCTACTGATAGGGGGCTATTCTTAAGAAGGGGAAGAGGTCAATTCATTTTTTTGAAGATATATCTCTTTTCTCTTTTATTGCTTTAGGGGATGTTTGCATCGTTTTGACAACATGTTTCTTAATGATTAAGTTTTTTAATGAAGCAGTGTTATAAAACATTGTGTTTTAGAGTGTTGATAGAAGACACATTCAGGCATATCAAAAACACAATGATGTCTTGTTTTTTCAATATTTTATCTGTTCAGTATAGAATTGACCAGAGAAGTTCATGACCTAAATTGCAAAGGTTAGGTATAAATTACCAAGAAAGACCAATTTGGTCATAAAGCAAAGGGGTTATTCATGCTTTAAAGGGCAAGGAAGAGATTGTGTTTGAAGTAATGTGTAAACGCCCGTGTGAGGTGCTCTTATCAAGCATATCAGGTTAATCTTAAGAGTAGTTTTATGAAACTAAGTCGGTTTTTTCCGAGAGACAAGACAATAAGTATCAGGAAAAGATCTTCATGATATTTGATTTCAAAAATAAAAACTGGCAAACCATGTTGCCAGTTTTTAAAAGCTGTAGCTTAAATAGGATTAGAATGAACGCTGTAAACGGATCATACCTTGAAAAGCACTTTTCTTATTGAATAAATGTTTTTCATCATTATTTTTATCCGTCACAACGCGATCATCGTTCCAAGAAACATAGGTTAATTCAGGTGTAATCACAAATCCTGGAACCAGCGTGTATGTAATATTTACAGAAGTTGCAAAGGTTTTTACAGCACTATAAGAAACTTGAGCATTCAAATTTGCTTTTGGAGTAAGCTTGTAAGTGGCACCCGCCCAAGCAGCCCATTTACCACCCCAGTTTGCATAAATTGTTGTGCTTTGTCGTGATAATTCATTTTTTGTATTTACTGTGTAGTAATCAAGTCCATTTTTATAACCAGCCATTACCCATAGATTGAAACGATCGTTAACATTGAAATCTGCACGTACTTTTCCAGCCCACTTTTTGTAGTAAGTATCATATGCTGCAACCGCTGAAAAACCACCCCATTTTTGCATAAACTTTATACCCAAAACCACATTCGGGGTGTAATTTTTAATTGCTTTACTTGGAAGAGTATCATTCGTGATAGAAACAAGCTTATCATCTTTATCAATGTAGTATCCTACTGTTCCTGGAAGAGCATCTGCATTATTGCCTAATTCAGCGCCGATAATAGCAGAAAAGCCGGAGTCACCATTAAAGGTGTAGGAAATAAAATTAGTGCGTGTTGTGCCGGCAGGTGCTATGCTGTCATCATTGAGAACATTTCCATAACCACCAGTCCAACTGTTGAAAATTGTATCATCAAGACCTACGCGAAAACCACCCAGTTCAATGTAAGCTGCTGCAAGCCTTGCACCAGCTTTATCATTACCATCACCCCAGCTTGAATAAATTCTTGCATATGAACGAAGTGTTCCCATTTCTGTTTCAGAAGCTGCTTGAAAAACAAGAGTGAGCCGTGATGATGCGCCATAGGTTTTTCTTTTGTCTCTTAGTTCAGTTTCGGTTGTTGCATCGATATTATCACCGCCTATAAAATCAGTACGAACATTTCCTGATAAACGCATGCAGGTTTCTGTTCCAGGGATATAAAAATATCCTTTTCCGTAGGCATCACAAACGCGAATATATTCTACAGGTTCAGGTTCGGCGATAACTGTTGAAGCAGCATGTGCTCCAGAAATTGCTAAAAAAGCTGCTGTAGAGCTTAAAAAGAGGGATTTAATATTCATATGGGATCTCCGAGGTCCGGTTAAATTTCTTCTAAAGAGTACCATTTGCCTAACGCATTAAGGACAAAGACATAAGTAAAATACGCAGCACTTGTTATTTTAGCTATAACTAATCTTTTTAGAGTTTCAAATATGAAATTACCTTTTTGTAATATATACATGTACTATTCGAGATGCTGTGGTAAAAAAGACACAATTTTTGTTTTATTAACTTTTGCTTCCTATGGGATCAATAGGAGAAAAATTTTCAGATATTTGGGAAAAAAATCGAAAATGTCTTGAACTTTCTGTTGATACCATTTATGCCTCTCTGTTGGAGAGGTGGCCGAGTGGTCGAAGGCGCTCCCCTGCTAAGGGAGTAGGGCTCAAAAGGCTCTCGAGAGTTCGAATCTCTTCCTCTCCGCCATCTATTGTTATAAAAGCAGTTGACTGTGTATCGGAATTCTGTTTATCCCGTTGGGATTATGCCTCTCATATAAAAAGCATGTTCTAAACACAAATATACTTGTGTTGCCGATTTATGCACTTGTTTTAAAGAGATATCTTTGCAATGTGTATAAGCCCATTTTGCGACGCTGCCTCGTAAATGGTATAAAACATAAAAGTTTCTGTGAGACATTATAAAGCCTTATAAAGCCACACCATTTGTATACTTATGAAGATGCAAAGAGGCATATTATATATCTGCCTTCCTGTTGTTATAGATTTTGACTATGAGAGTTCATAAAAGGCATTTTTCCTTTCTAAATCGTTTTTATTTATACGGCTTTCTTTGCTTATGATGTGCAAGCAAATGATTTTGATTGTTTCAACCATAAAGCAGATTTGAAAAGAAAAAATCTTACAATATTCGCGTTTGGTATATTATCATTATAAATCAACGTGTTGCTTTATATTTGCATTGTATATTGAAAGTTGGATGTGGCAATGCTCTCAAAAAAGTTATAGATTTCTTTTAGAAGAAAACATTGTGGGTAATAATTTTAAAATTTTCCTCTCATCATAGAGACTTTTGAGAGTGTTTCATCCATTTCATGACAATCAAACCACATATGAAAAAAGTAATGGTCGGTAATATTAGGTAGTAAGATGGAGAAACTTTTGCAGGAAGAAAAGAAATAATACTCAATACTGTAATTGAAAATATTCTTCCGCTAAAAGAGACAGCACCAACAACACCGGAAATATGCTGCGTTTGTTTTTGGTTAAGTTCTGAGAAAAATAAGCTTTTTGCACCGATCGGTACAGTGCAAATAAATCCATGGATTAAAGAGAAGGCGATGACTGATGCAGCAGTTTGATGGCTATGAACTGAAAAATAGAGCGCTATGCACATCAGTGCAGAAAAGAAGGAAAAATATTTTATAGAATTCTTATATTTTTTATCAAGAACATGATACTTAGACATCAGTAAATTTGAAAAATATTGTGCTGAAAAGGCTCCAATATGGCAGCACATCAAGACGAGCATTTGCGAACCATTGAGGTGATTAATTTTCCCCTCTAAAAGTATTATCGGTTGCCAGAAATGATAAATAATTTGAATACCAGCGCTAAAAAGGCACATGAGGAAAATAAACCATGCTCCTCCTACTGTATTTTGAAATATCCAAAGCGTTTCCTTGGCATTGTGCAAGATTGTTTTTGTTTTGGACGTTTCAATTGTCGTTTTCTTTTCTTCAGGAACAATAAGGAAGATCAAAAAAATAAATCCCATCATGAGGCATGAGATGATATATCCCATAAAATATTGTCCAGAGTAATAGATCGTTCCAATTCCTACAATCCCACTGAGAATACTTCCGAAAGAGTTAACCTGGTGGTAGAGATGAGCATAATGCGAAAAGTGATCCTGTTTATCGCCTAGAGAATGGTAAATCCATCCGTCAATGGCGCTGACAATGATGCAAATGCCTGCTGCATAGAGAATTTGCGCAATAATAAGTGCTGTCATATTGGGAGCTTGAAGGCATAGAAGATAAAATACTCCTGTCATAAAGACCCCAGCCATAACGGAATATTTACGCCGATATCTGTCAGATAAAACAGCACAGGGAAAATCAAGCAGCAGGATGGTGGTGGAAAAGACAACCTGAAGCAGAGCTAATTGCGCCAGACTAACTCCCATGGACATTAAAAAAATAGCATGGTAAACGCCGATCAGCATGCGTACAGCATTATAGGATCCATAGGTGAGAGCAAGGGTGCGTGGTCTGTTCATTGTGTTGTTCCACAAACCTTACAGTGAGGATTTTTCTTTAGAGAACGCTCTTCTGTGAAAAGTTGGCTGCTCCATATCCCCACACGGCGATCCGTGGAAAGAAGGCTTCCATAACCACCCAAAAATTTAAGAGCATCATTAGCACACATGGCAGCTGAAAGTGCATTAACAGGGGGAAATGTAGCAACTTTGAAGTTATTATTAATCATAACACAAGCTTCATAAATAAGATGATCACTTTTTGCTGGAAGATTGCCTATAGACGAGCTACATGCGTAACAACCAGTTTTACCAGGTATGTAAAATGGACCAAAGACAGCTATATCATTAACATAACCGGAATTTATATAGGCTTGTTTATTTTTTACACACCATTCATTGATCCATAGGCCTAGCTGAACAGGTGAATCAGCAGAAATGATCCATAAATCAGCTTTGGGTAATTTGTTGATATCCTCTTTTTCAGTAATCAACATTTGTAATTCATGAACTTCAATTTGGCTGTTTCTCCGCATCAGCTCACGTTTAAGAACTGTTGTTTTCGGAAGATCGATATCTTCTTCAGTAAAAAGAATTTGTCTGGTAAGGTTGGTCATTTCGATCACATCATTGTCAACAAGAGTCAATTTTCCAACGCCAGAGGATGCAAGCATTGCTGATACATGATTACCAATCCCACCACACCCTAAAATGACGACACTTTTTTGCAAAAGAGTATGCTGAACGGAGGTTGGATGCATACCATAGCTTTGATAATGGAGATGACTTCTGGAATACCGATTATTGAAAATATTGTTTGATGTTTCAGCTTTGACAAGAAAATGGTTAGAAACAAGAAAATCAAACGCATGGTCAAAATTTTCTTTTAACATGATTAATGATAGTGAATTGTAAACTTCATCTACTGTCTTTTTTTGATCCATTGTGCCGCAATAAGCACTAAGTTCTCCCAAAAATTTTTATCATTGATAATAAACTGCTTTGAACCCGCACCAAAAATAGCATCCTCTTCACGAACAACAACACGTGTGTATTTTCCTAAAATATATTGTTGTTTCATTTCTCCTCCCCACTTGTAGAGTAAACCAACTTTTCCCTAGATTTATTTTCTAGGGAAAAGAATTTTCTTTAGTCATTAATTACATTCTGAATGATCCATGTTCCCCCCCTTTATTGATGTTTTCATTATTCACCACTTATATGATAGGAGAACTTATATGAAAATATTATTATTGTAAATACACTTTTATGATGTAAAGTAGATATTTTTACATAAAATATTGATGAATGTACATTAAGAAAAGAACGCATCTCATCAGATTAAAACTCTATGATCTTTATTAACTTAAAATTAATAGCATAAAATATACGATAAAAAATGAATAAATTTCAATTTTTATAAAAAACACAAACTTTTTTACTGCTGCTGATAAAAAACAAAGCTATATTAAAAGTAGCCTTTATACCCTTCAATACTATTGATTTTTGGTTGTTACTGGATGAAGGCTCCTTTGTTTTGGAAAGAGCGGAGCAGAATTTAAGAGCAGAATGGGCGCGTGCGCAAAGGCTTGGGCGTGATCTGTCTTTAAGTTGGATACTAAGCCGCTTGATGGTTGAGGACGTTCATCATGTGAACATAACGCAACCTTGTGAGGGTATTTTAGTCGCACCTGATGAAGCTGTCGCTTTGGGGGATATTGTCTTGTCTGAACTGGGGCGTGCTTATTGATTTTCTCGTTGTTATTGCTGCTTAATTTCAGCCATTATTTTTCTGAAAAAGAAGCTTTGTAGGGAGAAGATCATACATGGAGCAGGGCGTAAAACGATGAAATGCATATAACTGATCCAGTAATGTTGACAATAATCGTTAAATATGTTGCTCTGGCTACCTAAACAAATGGCTAGATTGGCTTTTATTTTCTGAGATAAGTGTTACTCTCGATGAGATAGAATGCGGATGAGCGAATTATTAGTTAAGGGATTAGAGTAATGGGGGGGAAAAATAATCGTCAAGATTTGAGTTGTTTCAAAATCGCTGTATTCGGTATGATTATTATGATTTTGGGGATGGGGATTGGGCGATTTTTCTATACGCCGGTATTTCCTGTTATGTTGGATGAAGGATTGTTTACCTTTAAGCAACTTTCTTATATAGCTAGCGCTAATTATGGCGGTTATTTAGTTGGGAGTATGTTTTTTTCGTTTTGCAGAGTTGGGAATATATCCCGTGCTCCCTACATGCTATTTGGTGCAGCTATAGTGACGAGTGCACTTATTTTTGCCATGGCGTTAACAACAAACTTTTACTTGGTCTTCTTTATCCGCTTTGCTGCCGGTATCGCGAGTGCAGCAATGATGATTTTTGGTTCTATGACGGTTATGCAGCATAGTCACAAGCTGTGGGTTATTGCTTCGCTCTATGCAGGTGTGGGAGTTGGTATTCTGCTGGGTAATGAGTATGTTATTATTGGTTTGAGTAAATCGCTGAACGCGAAAAATATTTGGTTTGGAGCTGGTTTTATATCTGTTGTATTGTTGCTCTTGTTGTTTATTTTATTTCCACGTCGTGTTGATGCGTCTCAATTTGCTATTAATGAGTCATTGGCACACGAAAATATCGTTTGGTGGGAACTCGCTCTGATTTATGGGCTTGCTGGGTTTGGTTATATTATTGTCGCGACATATCTTCCTCTGATGGCGAAAACATTTAATTTCCCACTACTCGCTAACCACTTATGGTCGTTTGTCGGAATAGCCATTGTTCCTAGTTGTTTCATTTGGTTATGGGGAGCCCATCGGTGGGGGGTATTACGTTGTTTGATGCTCAATTTGCTTATCCAAGGAGGATGCGTATTACTGACATTATTCAGCCAGTCTCTTGTACTGATCGTTCTCAGTTGTATAGGGTTTGGATTTACTTTTATGGGGACGACCTCTCTAGTTATGCCGTTAGCTAAGCGTTTGTATGCGCCGTATGGCATAAATCTGCTAGGCTTGGCTACCTTAACTTACGGTTTTGGCCAAATATTAGGACCTCTCTTGACGAGTTTTTTACAGTTTGGTTCACATGCCATTGCGCTTTCCGTTATCTGTGGTGCTGTAGCGCTTTTTGCTGCTGCTGGAATCTGTCAATATTGTCTTTGTAAAAAGGTCGTTGGCGTTTCATAAACCCGCAATCTTCACTAAAAAGTCGAGAGAATTTATTCCATTCTTTTTGAAACATTTTGTGAAAGTCAAATTATTCTAATAGGGGAGATTACAGAATGCTTCACTCTACAGTCGCTATTTTGGGCGTTGGTCCTCGTGGGATCAGTATTCTCGAACGCTTGCTCACACTTTATTCCCATTATCCATTTTCTGGGAACATTGATATTTTATTGATTGATCCCAATGAGATGGGAACCGGTACCCATAGTGTGCATCAGCCAGATCATTTATTGGTTAACACTGTCGCTTGCCAGATTACTTTATTTGGTGATGATACAGTTAAGGGTGTCGGGCCTATTCGGAAGGGACCGAATTTCTATCAATGGGCTATTCAACAAGGTTATCGTAATATTAACGGTGTTTTTTCTCGTACAGAGCATGATGTTGGGAGAGAAATCAAAGAAAATGATTATTTATCACGTCGTTTGTTAGGGGAATACCTGTCTTGGGCTTACCAAGAACTCACGCAAGATTTACCTTCCGGTATTCGTATTAAGGAGATCCGACAAAAGGTTATTAATCTCCATATCCACCAAGATAATAAAACGGATGTTCTTTTGGAAGATGGCTGTCGTTATAGTGTAGATTTTGTTTATATGACCACGGGTCACGGTAAGAATATATATTCATCGCATGATGAAAGCCTGCAACAGTTTGTGGCTGCTCACCAAATGAAAAATGCGCTTTTGAACTATTATTCGAATCCTTATCCAATTGAAAAGTTGGACTCTATACAATCTCAGTCTCGTGTGCTGGTGCAGGGAATTGGATTAACTAGCTATGATGTCTTGTCGCAATTGACTTACGGTCGCGGTGGGACTTTTACTGAAAATGCTGGACAATTGCGCTACATGCCAAGCGGCAAAGAACCGAAGATAGCTTTATTCTCCCGTCAAACATTGCCTTTTAGTAGTCGCGGGATTAATCAAAAGGGTGGTAGTGGGCAATACATACCATCATTCCTTACTCTCGATGCAATACATCATCTGCGTAAGCAATCCAGCATTGCTAACGGTTCTCCGAAGCTGGATTTCGAAACGCAGCTTTTACCTCTGTTGCTTAAAGAAATGTGTTATGTCTATCGAAGTACGCAGCTGGGGCACTGGCTAGACCTTGAAACCTATGTTGTTACTTCCAAAGACGAGCAGTGTATTCAAGCGTTGCTGTATCCTCATCGAAATAAAATATTTGCCTCTTTGAAGGATTATACAAGATTCTTCATGGAGCATTTGAAGGACGATCTTCATTCTTCCGCTGAAGGTAATGTTGATGGCCCAGTGAAAGCTGCTACAGATGTGCTACGAGATGTCCGTGATATCTTACGTTCAGCAATTGATTTTTGCGGGTTAACGTCTTCATCTCACAAGTACTTTATTGAATATTTTAATCCAAACTTTAACCGTATTTCTGTCGGCCCACCGATGCAGCGAAACCAAGAGTTGAAGGCTCTGATGGAGGCTGGTATCGTGACTTTGGCTGGCGGCCCTTCACCTAAACTTGTTCTCAATGCTAGTACTAGCCGTTTCGAAATTCAGTCTGTTTTCCAAGATGAAAACAGTTCAGTTGATGGAGATGTGCTGATCACGGCCAAGATTGATAGTTTTTCTCCGTTGCGTGATGAGTCTCCTTTTATCAAAAATTTGGCTGCTCAGGGCATCATTCGACCATTTATCAACCAAGGATATCATCCTGGTGGTATTGATATTGACCGTCGGCAGCATCCTATAGACACTAAAGGGCAAATACAAAATACATTATGGGTGGTCGGTAATCCAGTAGAGGGGCCTAATTTTTATACATATATTTTGCCTAGGCCTTTAGTTAATTCGCGTGCATTGCGGGACGCAGGGCGCTGTGTCACTGACATGTACGAGCAGCTTCTTAATCGCTACTCAGTCAAAGATTCAACAATTAATGTACATTGATGATGTAAAAAGCTTCCTGATACGCATGTCCTCCGTATCCGTTATAATGGCGATGCTGATGCTATTCATTTTTCTTATGTCTATCTCAATAAGAACTTGGTTTCTTATTCCATTGGCTGGAGTGACTGTTTTCGGTTATTTGCTTTTGACGATACCATACTGGTGGTTGAAGGGGAATGCACGCAGTGGTGTGTTCATCCTGTTGGCTTGTACTTTAGTGCTGATATGGCGTTGGCACTTGCCTGATGTTCGTACTGTGCTTGTGCGTTTTACTGATGTCTTTTGGCTATTACTCGCCATGGGATTGTTGCGCCATGTGATGAATACATGGCGTATTTCAGAATTTCTCTCTGAACGGTTGATGCGCTATGGAAAGGGTTCGCTTACCCTGTCCATCGCGATACTGACTGCGTTTTTAGCTTGGCCGATGAGTTTGGGGGTTATCCCCCTAATGATTGATGCCTTGAAGAAAAGTGTTTTTCCCTCTCGCCATTTGGCCGCTATTGTGATGCGAATGATGAGCATCACGATGGTACTGATGCCGACCAGCATCGGTGCAGCAACAGTTTTCGCTGCTATGCCTAGAACACCAATATTCACATCCGCTGCTTTGGGGATACCACTTTTTCTATTCAGTCTGTTGTTGTTGTGCCTTTCTCCTGTTGTACCGCTAGCTAACCCGATTATTTGCGATGAGAGAAGAGCGAATAAAGAAGGAGAGAGAGTAAGAATTTGGATTTTTTTGATATTTTTCTGGCTAACATTTATCGTTGCGTTGACAGTTATCAAGTTGAATGCACTACAAAGCATTGCATTGACGGCAAGCATTCTATACGTCATTGAGCGTGTGAGTTCACGCAGTATTGATTTTTTGACTCCTTTGGTGGCAGTGATACGCAGTATATCCAGTGAAATTATGTTGTTGCTAGGTTGTAGTCTGCTAATATCTACTTGTGATTTGCTTATTCCTTTGTTGCCGGTGACGTTTAGTCACTCATTGGCATCACTTTCTGTTTGGCAGCACTATGCCTGTATTCTCTTTGTATTGCCAATTTTCAGTGTAGTAGGAATTCATCCTATGGTGCTATTTAGTTTGGCATTTCCCTTACTAGGGTCATCGATGGCTTATGGGGTTACGGATTATTTGGTTTGGATTTGCTTCTTTATTGCAGCTCAACTCCTTTCTCCTGTATCAATAAATGCTATTTTTGCTTCCAGTAGCCTACGTATTTCACCGGTGGATACGAGCTTTAAAATGCATAGTTATTATGTATTAATATTTAATCTTTTTGCGTTCATTTATTTGAGCTTTTTTATTCAATATTTGTAAATTATGGAGATCTTATGCCTTACATAAATATTAAAATTACTAATGAAGGGGTTACCTCTGAACAGAAACGGCAACTAATAGAAGGGGCAACTCAATTATTAGTTAATATTCTGAATAAAAATCCGAAAACGACTGTTGTCGTGATTGATGAAGTGGAGACAGACAATTGGGGTATTGGGGGTGTTCCCATTACAGAATTAAGAAAAGCTCAAAATAAAGAATAACTCTGTGTATTTGACAATAATTTAAGGTCAATAGGGATAATCAATGTAAAAAATCACGTCCCTTAGCAACATTTGATCAGACCGCCCTTGGGGCGGTTGTTACAGCCCCTGATGCTGACAACCAAGTTTTTCCCCTCAACGAGCCCGTGTTAGTTTTTAGCCATGAGACAGAAAAAATCCAAAAGCTTGGGACAAGAAGCACAGCTCTTGATGTCATTAAAGCCGTGTGCGCACAGGGGATTGAGGCACAAATTATCCTTGTGCGTGTGGAAGAAAAATCAACCATTGCTGAGACACAAACTGAGATGGTGGGATCAAACGCTCACCTGACCGGTGTGCATGCCTTAGCGCATGCGCGGGGGCATTTGGGTGTGGAACCTGGAATTCTCTTAGCACCGGCTTATAGTGCAGGGCGGATTGACAATGGCAAAAACCCTGTGTTCAAGGCATTGATTTATAATGATAACTTATTGTTTTCATATTGAATGAAAAAACTAATACTGTAGGATTATCTCATTTCAAATCTGCTTATCTTGAATCAATCAAAACCATTCGTTTGCACGTCAAAAGCGGGGCTGGCGTGTGGGTAAAAACTGTATAAGAAAGGAGTAAAAATGGCTCTTATGAACCGTCTTAATGCAAGGTCTGTCGCAACATTGGGGGCTGGCAAATATAATGATGGTGCCGGCTTGCTTCTCCATAAGCGTAAAGATGGTGGTGCTCAATGGCTTTATCGTTATACCATTCATGGTCGGCGCCGCGAAATAGGCTTGGGTGCCTTGCGAGATGTTTCTTTAAAACAAGCCCGTGAATTGGCAACAGGATGGCGGACTGTTTTACGTGAAGGGCGTGACCCTATTAAAGAACGTGAAAAACAAAAGCGTGAGGCAATAAGCAATCTCCATTACTTAAAAGATATTGCACTAGATACTTTTGAAACTCGTAAAGCTGAATTAAAAGGTGATGGTAAAAATGGTAAATGGTTTACACCTTTACGCCTTCATATTCTCCCTAAATTAGGCTGTTTACCCGTTTCAGAGATTACGCAAACAGAGATACGCAATACCCTTTCTCCCATTTGGCATACAAAAGCTGTAATTGCTCGAACAGCATTGATGCGTCTTAATCTTTGTCTCAAACATGCGGCTGCATTAGGTTTGGATGTTGATTTACAAGCAACGGAAAAAGCACGCGCTCTCTTAGGCAAACAACGTCATAAGGTTATTAATAGACCAGCCATGGATTGGAGAGATGTGCCGGCTTTTTATCAAACGCTTTGTCAAAAAACAACTATGACACAACTGGCTTTGCGTTTGCTTATTTTGACAGGAGTTCGTACTTTTCCTTTGCGTCATATTCGTGAAGGTCAAATTGAAGATGATGTCTGGACAATTCCTGCTGAAAATATGAAAGGAAAGCGTGATACTACAACAGAATTTCGCGTCCCCTTATCAAAAGAAGCGCTGAAAATTATTGAACAAGCTCGTTGTATTTCTAAAAGTGATTTTCTTTTTTCTCCTACCGGTCGCGGTCCTCTTTCACATACGATGATGGCTTGGTATATGAGAAAAAATAAAATTGAAGCATGCCCGCATGGTTTTCGCTCTAGTTTACGCGATTGGCTTGCTGAAACAACCAATGCCCCCTATGAGGTTGCTGAAACTATTCTAAGTCATACAGTTGGCGGCAAAGTAGAGCGTGCCTATCGTCGCACTGACTATCTAGAACAGCGCCGTGTCTATATGGATAAATGGGCGGCTTATGTCACGGGTCAATCTTAAGATATGGGGTGCATAACCCCATGATCTGTGGATAACTTTAGCTCTCTTTTCTCTCTCATTCTTTCTCAATAAGAGTCATAAATTATCACATAAAAATTGTATGATAAAATATTGTTTTCTATAAATAAAACATCTTTCTAAATGAACCAAAATGTGGTTAATAAATAGTTATGATTTGTTACCATTTTTATCGTGAAAGGATTTTAGAATGACAGAAAATGATATTCTTTTAACAGACCGTGAAAGTGCAAAATTGCTTCATATGAGTGTCTCAACATTCCGGCGTCATGTTACCAATGGATCTCTCCCAAAACCTTTAAAATTTGGTTTTTTGTCCCGTTGGTTACAATCGGATCTTATCAATGTCATCGAGCAAGCAAAACAGCAACGTCAAAGTGACGCGGCATAAAAAAAACCTTGTCACGTAAGGACGGACAAGGCTTTCTCAAACTCATCACCCTAGAGAGTGCACAAACCGTCCTGTGACGCAACGTTATAGGATTTAAAATGATGTGTTCTTTTAAGAATGCGCAAGGTATCACACGTACTTTGCATGGTACTTGGCATGGGCGTTATGGAACAGCCCGTTGCCCTGCTCATGATGATAGGCTGCCTAGCTTATCCCTTGCCAATGGACATGATGGGCGTCTTTTACTCACTTGTTATGCTGGCTGCTCTTTTAGAGAGATCATACAAGCGCTTATTAGAATTGGATTGCTTGGAAAACAAGCTTATGATCATACGCTCTCTTTCTCAAAACAGTTTTGTGCTGATCTCAAACAAGCAAAAAGG
This sequence comes from Bartonella sp. AA81SXKL, assembly GCF_042196945.1. Lineage (NCBI taxonomy): Bacteria > Pseudomonadati > Pseudomonadota > Alphaproteobacteria > Hyphomicrobiales > Bartonellaceae > Bartonella > Bartonella sp. AA81SXKL. Next base: position 37,988 of record NZ_JBHIRH010000012.1, read on the forward strand.
AAAGCAGAGAGAGCAAAAGCAATTTGGCAACAAAGCCAACCAATTAAAAACACTTTAGCAGAAACCTATTTACGTATGCGGGGTATTACATGTGATTTGCCTGCTGATTTACGTTTTCATAGCAAATGTCCACACCCCTCTGGGGGTACATTGCCCGCGTTGGTTGCTCTTGTTAAGGGGGCTGGTTCCTTTGCCATTCATAGAACCTTTTTAAAAGACAATGGCTGCAAAACAGATCAGAAACCAGCAAAAGCCATGTTGGGATCTGTAACAGGTGGTGGGGTGCATTTAAGCCAAGCCAATCCAAAACATCTGGTCATTTGTGAAGGCATTGAAACCGGTCTGGCTCTTTTGTCTGGGTTGTTATCAGAGCCCGTTGATTTATGGGCGTCCCTTTCAACCAGTGGCATGATGCGTGTGAATTTACCCCCTTATAAAAGGGCGTCTCACCATTGCAATGGACGGCGATGATGCGGGTCGTAAAGCAGGTTTTAACCTCGCTGCGCGTGCCTATAGACAAGGCCTTGAGGTCTTTATGATGCAAGCTCCAAAAGGAACTGATTTTAATAACGTATTACTTTCTTAAAAGAGGGAAACTATGAAAAATAGTAATTTACAAAACAACAATGAAAATACCCCCGTCAATGATAACGATAATGCTTGTTTACGGTTGGAAAAGATTTATTGTTGTTAGAAGGGAACGATCCGCTGGGACGCAGTTTGCAGGATTCTGGCCTGCTGCACACGAAACGCTGCGTGCCCAAGAGAGATTAATGCAAGCGTCAAAACAAAAAGCGATAGAAGTCTGGGCGCATTAGGCTGGCATGGAAGTCCCATGTCGCATGGGGCAGCTTTATGCTGCATCTGGCAGAGGCAAAGAGACTTTTTCTTTTAGTTATGACCAAACTTGGTTGAAGAGCGGGCATAGCCAGCTGTTTGATCCAGATTTGCAGCTTTATTCGGGGCTGCAATATACTCGGGAGGATCATGACAATTTTGGCCTTTAGGTACTGGTAATTTTTTAATTAAAAGCAGTTGCTTTTAATTAATTTAGGTGGTACTGCGAAAGTAAGCAGATATCCTCGTCTATATAGTTTCATTGGGATTATGTTTTATCAAGGGTGATTCTGTGCTGGAAAATTTATAGCATGTTTAAATATAAGGGGGAGGCATGAGTCATAGTTTTGTCGATATCGTAAATAATCCTGCATATAATGAAAAATCCTTGGCGCTGGTAGTCGCAGGGACTGCTGAGATAGCGCGGAATGTCATAGATTCACTAATTAATGGTGGTTATTTCGTAGTTTTTACATGGTTCAGTAATGAAACCGCCGTTAGTGATATGAAGCATCGGTACCAAAGTGCTGTCTTGCCAGTTCGCTTGGATTTGACATCTGAGCAAGACGTCGTGCAGTTTTGTGCTGCCTTAGAAAATGTTAGAATTGAGATAGCTATCTACTGTGCTGGTTATAACCCGGCATGTTTGTGCGATGAGCTGGAACCCGAAAATATTAACGCCATCACTCGTCTTAACTATCTGTCAGCCGTGCTGATTTTCAATATGGTAGTCAAAACGATGAAGCAGTATAAAGAAAATGAGACCAAGCTGGTATTTATCAGTTCGGTGGCCGCAAAAAAAATCAGAGTGGGTAACTCTTTATATGGCTCGACAAAGGCAGCTATGGAAAGATATCTCTCCGGCATTGCACTGGAAATGGGCCGATTCAATATCAGAACGCTGTGCGTAAGCCCTGGTTATATCAAGACAAAGATGCTTCAGGACTATTGTGCAAAAGAAGGAAGAAGTATTGCTAGCATAGAAAAAACCATCCCAATGAGGAAAATGTTGGCTGCCGAAGATGTTGCGAGTGCTGTCAATGCATTTATTAACGGTAAAATTATTACTACAGGCGTTTCATTAACGATCGGGAATGGTGAGGGGATTATCTAATGTATATTACAACAATTAGCCAGATTTTTAAAGATGTCATGTATCTTGATGAGTCAGAAGAGCTTGATCCGCACAAGTCGCTATTCTCTGATTACGGAATGACTTCGATTGATTATATTGATTTTGTCTTCGAGTTAAAAAAGCACTTCAAGGTTGATGTTAGCCCTGAAAGCCTTTGGCCGGTAAATAAATGGGCCACTACAGAAGCATTTTACTCATTTGATACCAAAGAGTGGACTAGCGAAGGTGTTGCTAAAATCAATGACCTGCTGGGGTTAAAAGAATATGAATCGATTGATAAGAAAATCCAGTTTAAAGAACTCTACTCCTATTTCACGCTGAATTATATCAACCAGCGTATATCAGTTTTAAAGCGCAACTAGCATGACGGAAAGGGTCTATATAAAAAACTATGGTGTGTATCAGCAATTCGCGCCTAATAGTGCAGCGCTGAGCCAGCTGCTCAGCACTGCGGATGACATTAATCCTTGTGATATGGACTATTACCACTTTTCGACACCGTCTATGATAGACAAGAAGCTGGTCAGCAGAGAAGACCGCTCAGTGCTAAATGATATGTCAAAAATGGTAATCAATGCGCTGATAGATTTTCAAAGTAAAGATTGCCTGACGGAGCATGCAAAAGCCTTTCTATATACTGCATGCGATAGTGAAGACCGCAGCTTTGATTTGCTTTTTGAAATTTGCCGTAAATATAAGGACGATGGTTCCGTCTGGAAGCATATCCAGCAGTATAAGGAGATAAATAATCCTCTGAATACGTTACGATTGTTGCCAACAAATGTGTTGTATCACATCTCAAAATTGTTACTTGATCATGAGGAAGGGATGCCGTTACGTGCTGCATCATTAAGTGGCCTAGTTGCATTGAAATTGGCTTATGCTGACATCGCTAATATAATTGCAAAAGAGCGAGCGATGGTTGTTAGTGCAGCAAATATGCTGAGCTTCGATAGTCTGACTGTCTTTAAAAAATTCGGTGAAATTCGACAAAGTGATAAAGATATTTCTGGTATTATCCCGAGTTGGGGGGCGGCAGTGATGTCTTTAGACAATAACAGTTGCGATGCGCTAGCTGAATTAATCTCTGTGACTATTCGTTATTGCCCTAAAGTCAGTTTTGGAGAACGGGACTGGGAAAGCCTGTTGAGTAAACAACGGACGCAACAGGGGGAACCTGATGTTATTGTTAGTTATAACAACGGTATTCGTATGCAACAAATAGCTGAATATTCAGCGCTAGAGAAATTTTTTCCAGGGATACCGGTTGTTAACTATAAATCTAAAACTGGGTACACTGGAAAACTCAATAACATACTGGATATTTTATGCTGTCTTAATGATCCTGCGATTCCCTCGGGGGCCCGAGTTATGCTGACTGGTGCGGCTATCAATTATGGTATCGGAAATATTTGGATAATTAAACACTAAGGGGAGCTTTACAATGAATACCCATTTTGATGCAGATACATTATGTATTAGTGCATATGGGGCTGTTACGCCATTAGGCAGCCATTTGGATGAAATTCACGCCTGCTTTATGCATGGGAAAAGTGGTATACGGAAGATTAAAAAATTTGATCACCAGTATTTTCAAACTCATGAAGCTGGGATTCCTATAGAAGGTAATGAGTTGCTACGCTGGCCTAAAAAAAAATCCTTCAGAAACGGCGAGCTTTTTTATGCGGACTTAGCAGCAAAGAGACTGCATGAACGACTGCATTTGCAGGAATATTATCCAGCAGAAGATATTGGCTGTATTGTAGGGATTGATGAATCGGCAATCGATATTGAAAAGTCTATCAGTTTTGCGGACAAGGTTCCCGCCGACGCGGATAAGCAATGCTTGATCGATGTCGCGCTAGAACATTTTAAAATTAATGAGTTTTTTGATCTCGATACAACTGCGGTTCTAAAAACGATACATGAAATTATCCCGTTTGCGGGCCTCAGCTTTGCCCTTCTAGGCCTTTGTTCTGCATCAACGCAAAGTATCGGCCTCGCGATGCGAGCCATCCGCAATGGTGAAGTTAAAGCGGTGATTTGCGGCGGTGTTTCTGCGAAAGTCACCCCGCTGAATCTTGCGCGATTAGAAGAAATGGGAGTGATATCAACTGATCAAAACTACTGTGGACCACGGCGTTCGCGGCCTTTTGACCGGCATCGCAGCGGATTTGTTTTAGCGGAGGGTGCAGGTTTGTTCGTTATTGAAAAATTATCTAACGTACTGGCGCGGCAGCATGAGCCGTTGGCCTATTTATTGGGTTACGGCGGTGCACTTTGTGCACAGCATATTGTAGCGCCGCATAAAGATGATCTCGAAATGCAACTGTCGATGGAACGAGCCATCGAACATGCGGGTATTGACTGTACCGCTATTGATTTTGTGAATACACATGGGACATCGACAGTACAAAATGATCAGCACGAAGCCAGTGCAATCAGAATGGTTTTTGGCGCGCACAACCCAGCGATTGTGGCGACAAAATCTTGGCACGGGCATCTGATTGCTGCTGCCGGTGCGATGGAAATTTTGTGTGTACTGGTTTCTTTTCGGAACAATGTTTTGCCTAAAATTTTGAATTGTGATGAAATCGATCCTCAATTGCCTGCTGGCATTGCGCTTGTGAGGGAGCATCAGTACCGACCGCTTAAATACGCATTGAAAAACTCATTTGGTATGGGTGGTGGCGCAAGCAGCTTGGTTTTAGGGAATCCACAATATTTGTAAGGGACACCTCATGTTAACAATATATTCCTTATTAGAAAGAAACTGGCAAGTGATTTATCATCACAGTCATTATTCGGCAGAGGATGTCAGCATGATGACAAAAGGGTGTGCAGATACCGTAGTTAGATATTTTCGTGATCGCCCGCAAGAGGAGCAAAATAAGCTGTTTGTTTTTGTGATTAGAAATAATTTCGAAGGTCTGATCAGCTATTTTGTTGCGTCTGTGCTAAAATTGAAAGCTTGGATCGTCAGTATTCATGATTTAGACATTGTTGATATGCTAGTTGATGCCGATTGCATTGCGGCTGTTGTAATGAGCCATGAAGTCAGGAATATTAGTATCATCAGTCACCGGATTAATATCGCGTTTGATCATTGTCTTTCAACTGTGAACGAAAATCTGGCTGATTTTACAGCATATCCGTGCGCGCATTTCTATTTTTGTACCTCCGGAACAACCAGTAAGCCGAAGTTGATTCAATATCATGAAAATATTCTGATTGAGAATGCCATCGCGGTGAGCCAATCTCTTGGACTAAGTAATGAAGATTGCTCATTGTGTTATTTCCCGGTGCAGTATATGTATGGTCTCTCTACTATGCTATGTGCCTTCTTATCGGATAGCAAACTGGTATTTGAAAAATTTCAAATAAGTAATATTGTTGAACTCGTTTCGCACTACAGCATTACCAACTTGCCTTTAATCGGTGACTGGATGCTGGAAGTAAGCGACATTTTTACCAAAAGCCGAATCCATGTGCAAAATATCTTGAATGCATCCGATCGTTTGCTTACCGTACAAGCATCGGGCATCCTCTCATCATGCACGACGTTATGGAATAACTTCGGTCAGACCGAATCCGGACCGCGCTTGTTTCATAATAAGATCTGCTCGCTACGCGATATTGAAAGAACCAGTAAATATGGCGTTGTGGCACCGGGTAAGGTTCTGGTGAGTGATATAAAAATTGATTTGCGCCCCATTGATCGGGCGGATGCTTCTGATTCAGTGCGCCGTATGTTTTATAAAACGCCTTTCGCGTGTGATGGTTATGTTGATAGTTCCTTGCAATTAAAGCCGCGTGATGAATGGTTTGATTCCGGCGACCTGTTTGTTAAAGATGAATCCGAATGCTATTACTGGATAGCTAGAGCCGTTAATGAATTTAAACACAATGGTAAGTTTATCCCAGTTCAACTGATTTCAAATGACATTATTAAGTATGCCGGATGTTTAAGACATTACTTTTCAAAAGCACAGAACGGCGATCTTTATCTCAACCTTGATATGTCGGCAAATAGTGAGCAGGTTAAAGTCGTTACTAAACTATTAACTGATAAATGGTATCAGTATGCATTTAAAGTAAATATCAGAAAAATTGTCACGACAAATACAGGGAAAATAAAATGTACCGTGTAGATAAAGCTCATAGTATGAGCAGAGTGTATGTTAATCGCCGTGCAAACAATTATCTGTGCATTGTGAGCCATTCTTTTTATACCTATTTTTTGGCTATTGATAGGCTTCATCGTTATTTGCCTGTATCGACGAAACGTACATCGAGAATGATATTGCAACGTGAAATGGCGAAGGTACTTTTTATCGATATATTTAAACGGATTTTGCCAGATGTAAAGATGTCACACAGTTCTGTGAGCCATGGACGGAGTAAAAGTATTATGTTGGTTAATAACGATCCGCGGATTCGGTCTGTCGGGGTTGATATCGAATTTATTGAGAAAAAAAAACTACCGAGACCATTTATGCTAGATTACTGTGAAAAATGCGCGGACTTTCCAGCAGGGCAGGTGCTGGATAATCGTCTATGCACCACAATATTTAGCTGCATGGAGAGCTTGTATAAGGCATTATGCGCCATCTCGGCGTGCACTTTTGATATAAATGATTATTTTTTAGTTGAACATGATAGGACGCGATGTGTTTTTCGGTACGTTGGGAATATATTTACGTTTAAAGGGATGACATTTATTTGTAACTGCTATTATCTTTGTCAATCTGTGATAACCGTTGTTTTGCTGGATGCATGTTTGCAATCAATTATTTTAGATGACTTCTTATATGAGGACGTAACCGTTTCTATACCCAGTTAGTTTTTAACGAGTTTATGGCAATGCCATAACTAGCTTCATTTAGAGAAATATGTGATGAATGATTTACTGGTAAATATCACCCCTGAGCACTATGAAAGGTATGCTACTGAAGGTACATCATCGTGGAATGCGTATTTGATAGAAAGAATTCTGGAAGAAGCATCTGGTGTTACTTCTGCGAAGAAAAAAATTCTCGATATTGGCATGGGAACTGGCTACATGCTTTTCAAGCTTTACCGCTTCCAAAAACTCACAGACTATTCCTTTTACGGGTTTGATATTGATCCCCGTATGGTTCAGTTTTGTGTTAAAAAATGTACGGAGTTAAAATACCAGCATGCATTCAACATTATTGAAGACAGCGTCAGCAATTTACCGTTTCCCGATAACTCCTTTTCAATGATTTATGCCCGTTCCGTAATTCATCACTGGGCTGAACCTAAAAAAGGATTACAGGAGTTGTGCCGTGTTTTAGATCGCGGCGGTCGTATTATCATCCATGAACCCCTAGCTGATGCAGAAGAAACAGCACTGGGTGTTTTTAACCAATCACGTCGTGAATGCGGTGTGGCAGCTATGTTCACAGAAGAAAAATTTACATTAGCCGGTATCACCGATTTTTTATATGGCTGCGATCTTAGTGAGATGAGCTGGACAGTGGCATGTGGAGAAGGTCTAGCAGCTCTGGGTTGTGCAATTTTCATTAAAAAGGTCTGAGTTATCATGGATTATTTCTGTGCTGAAATGTATGCAAAAATGCAACCACGTATAACGGCAATAACTGGCTGCCATGCACTCGATTACATTGCTTTCCGCGATTTGGTTAGGATAAGTACACGCGTTTATTCGACCACTGGTGATAGTGGTTCTTTGACTCAAGTGGACTCTGCGGGTGAACACTTACCGATGCTGATTAGTGCTACAAGCGGCATCACTGGGGCGATGAAAATGGCCAACGTTCGTTTAAAATTCTGTAAGGAAGGGATCAGCTCATCAGAGCGCAATTTAATTCGTAACCTGCGCGCGCGGCAGGTTTTTTCCCCAGGGGATGTCGTTGGCAACCTGTTTACGATTAATCTGTTTTCATCTTTACACTACTTGGCGTGTGAAATTTTAAAAAATTGCCGTGCACATGTTGTGCCGGTTGGCGATATTGCTCTGCTGCTGAAGAATCATTTCGAGTTTCTGGCTGAAATACGGCTCTCGGTACTGTTTGGTGTGCCCAGCACCATCGTTCAGTTCGTTGAAGCCATGCTCAGCCTTGGGGTTCCACTGGCAATTAAAAAAGTGGTCTTTACTGGTGAATCGATGCTGAGCGTGCATGAAAACTATCTGCGCGAGATGCTGGGCGCCGATCTGCGGATAATTGGTTTATATGGTTTGTCGGAGTGCGGTTTCATTGGTATGTCCGCCGAAGGGCGGCTTAATCGGTACCTACTCTTCAGCGATGATTTCTTCTTTGAATATGAAGATAAGAGAGGACTGCTAGTGACATCGCTGGATCCCGATGCCTCGCGCAAACTTATCAGATACTCCGTGGGCGATATGGGCACATTATCCGTTGAAAATGGTGACCTCTATTTTGAAGGTATTAAACGCAATGCTGTTGATTTTAATTTCATGGGAAATTTGATTAGCCATGAAAAAATATTCAAAATTATTAATCGAAGGTTGCCCGATGTGATTGTTCAAATTGTATTGTCTTTATCCGCGGATAGACAAGAGATTATGGATATTAAAATCTGCCGCGAAGTATTTCACAACCTTGATTTGTCCGAACTAACTGAGGAAATCTATCATTTGCCGGATATTTATGAAGCCTATATGAAAAAGCGCGGGCGTATTAATCTCACCCTCGTCGAATATAGCGATTTGCTTTTCTCACCCAGAGGGAAATGCCTGCTAGTTTATGACGCAAGGGAGTCCTGTAATGCAACTTGATAATTTGTGTAATGAAATTGTATCAGGGAATTCGCATACGATAAATGTCAACATCAGGTTTTATAGCGTGTCACCGGAGCAGCAGGAGTAAATCATGTCAGATGATGTTATTGATAATTATGGTTTAGATAATAACGCATTGTTTATTCGTGGATGTAATTTGATTGATATTGCCGATGAAAACCGTTATTTGCAGAACGCATGGTTTGTACTGACCGGCAACCTTCTTAATGAAGAACAGATGGATCGGCTGATTCAGAATGCTAACGCCGAACTGCAAAAGACGAACCCTACAGCCAAACTGCAGGCGATGCATCAACTGATCAATGTATTGCCATCTTTGAGTTTAACGCAGCGATTTATGATGTTATTATCGCAAGTTGAGGTTTCTGCGGCTCAGGGTAAGGTCATGGCTCCCGTAAGCGACGGTGGTTGTCTTAAAATTATCTTGCTGATGCCGTGGATTATTGCATTGGCGTGCTCTTCCCAACAGTTTTCCGATTTGCCGGCGATCGAAAATTGCAATACCTTGGAGCTTGCTTTTTGGTTAGTATTAACTAGCAAGGAAGCTTCTTCCGACTGGGATATTAATGTGCTTTGCGGGTGCATGTCTCTACTGCTGGGCGGGTTTGGTACTGTGACACCCACAACCACCATGGTAAGATTTATTATCAGTACCAAGAGCGACGTCATTTCTGCACTAATCGGTGGGTTTAGTGCCATTGGCTCCGTGCATATGGGAGCCTGCAAATATGCTATCATGCGACTTTCTGGTGTCCTCCATGAGATTGAAGCCGGGAATCTTAAGGCGGCGGTAACGCATTATTGCAAAGACAAACCCTGGCCAAGGTTTGGTCATCCGATTATGCAATGGGATGTCCGGGTTGATTTCTTTTTTTCACGCTTTCAGGTGCCTATGTGCCCCTTCAGTTCGCTTGTGCGATCTATTTCGGACAATACAGGACTGCAACCCAATGTCGATTTTCTAATTGCAAGCATCATGAGCAAACATCGGGCTTCTCCTGAGCTGGGATTGTTGGCTTTTTTCGTTTGTCGTATGCCTATACTTCTCGCGCACTATCAAGCGCGGTTTAGCACTCATTCCTTCAGTTTATCATCAAAGGATTTAAGAGAAAAATATAAAAAGGTCTCCCAATTATGGCTATAAAGCATCACACCGAGCCAAATTTCTTGGGTATATGTCAGAGTATCACCTTAATCACACCGATGCGTGCTTACGGGCAAATCGATATTTCTCACTGGGAGTTAGCCCATAACTATTTGAAACAGGGCTTGTTACTCGAAGCCTTGCATCAGTTTTCAGTTCGATTCGCCACCATGGTGGCTAAAAACTCGGATCTCACTTATCGCTATCTCCCTGTTATGGTTGAACAGTTTTTCTCTACCACCCATTTTGATAGCGATCGGTTATGCGTTGAAGGACATATTGAACGCATTAATGAGGCCTATCGTATTCACTGTAAGGCTAGCACATATGACAATGGAAAGGCCGTTATTGCGCAGGCAATCATCATGGTCAGTAAAGTCTGCTTCCTTGGCTCGTGTTCTCAGAAAGTCGCTCTTCCATTACTAGGCGATTTATGTAAGATTTCTTCCGTAACCGGAGATTCTTGTACTTTTTCCTTTAATGCGCATCACCCGCTTTTTGAGGAACATTTCCCCTCCCACGCCGTATGTCCTGGTTCACTATTGATTGAGATGGTTCTGGCTTTGGCCACGCAGGGTAGGGCGAAAAATATCGCATCTGTTGCGCTGAAAAAAGTAAAGTTCATTGAAGCAGTTTATCCGGGAGATACCTATCAGTTGACCATTAAACAGGATACAGAGTGTGAACTGGGTGGCGTTTTTTATATTCATACGGAAACTAAAAAACGAAGCACTTGCGGTAAGTTTTCTATCAAATATAAAAAGGAGGATGCGCCATGTTTAACATAATAATCTCTTTTATTCCGTGGAGTATTTACTCCTGGGTTATCAATGGAAACTTTTTAACTCTGGTCGAACGCTCTCTCATCTTAACTGTGATTTTATTGTTCATTATTGCTGTGAATATTAAAATTGTCCGGCAGGGAGAACCCGTGATGATTACTAACATTCTGACAGTTATTGTCCTGTTTGTTAATTATTTCGCTGGATGGTCTACACTTTTACTGAACTACCCCACAGTTTTTTGCTATCTGTCACTTGCTCTGGTTTCATTGATTAGCTTGCTGGTAAAGAAACCCTTTACCATTTTTTATGCCAGTGCTGGTGTTTCTGAAGAAAAACGCAAACATATCCTATTTTATCTCATCAATAAATATATTACATGGATTTGGGTAATCATCTTTTTTGCCAATGGTCTTCTAGTGGCTTTTTTTACATGGACCCCCCAGATTTGGTTAATCACTATGGGTTTAATTTGTACTGGTATTCTTTTTTCTAAATATCTTCCTAACATCATGCAATATTTTTATCGCATCAAACATCATGGAGCATAATATGTCATTGTTTAACATTCTGACCGGAACCCCTTTATGGGCTTGGATTTTGCTTATTTTTCTCATTGCGAGGGGAATAATCGCATTGAAAGATAGGGAAACGAAGGTTTACCGCCTTTTTCTCTTGCCGTTAGTCTTTCTTTTTTTGGGCGCAAGCGATGTGATTAACCAGCTGGCTTTCCCACGCTGGGGAGCAATCGCAATGTTGGCAGGGCTGATGATCGGCTTTGGCGTTGGCTGGTTGCTCTGGCGTGCTACTGCGCGTTTAAAAATCAAAGAGGGAACGGATTTCATTATTCTGCCTGGTACGCCGTTGACGCTGACATTTATTCTTATCGCTTTTGTCATCAAATTCACATTGATTGTTTTTCTCAAGGTTGTACCTGATTTGAAATATGCATTTGATTTTAACCTTCTTTTTGGTCTTTTAAGTGGGTTCACTGGTGGTGTGTTTTGGGGCGGCACATTAAATTTATATATAACATTTCGAAAGAATCCAAATTAATCCCTATACCATTAGCTGTGGGGGCTTCCCATTAGAACTATCTCAATAGAAGCTTATACCTAACAACAACGCTGCATACAAATGCAGCGTTGCCTCGTAGTTTCAGATTTTTTTTATCCCAGCGCGTGAATAGGTGAGGGAAGTGATATATCTGACTATGCCCCCTTGGGGGAAGAGCGAGCCTAAAGGTTTAGAATGCTATGAGTTTGAGCTAGCTGGACTTTGAGCAGATGGTTTATCGCTCATGGGAAATCATTTTGTTTTACGATTCAAAAAGAGGATAGTGATGGTCTCATTGGCGTAGGTGGGCAAGAAAACTGTTAGCTTGGCAATGCGTCAACAATTTGTAGAGCTATGTTGTGGACCCCCTACGCAAAGAGGTTGCTATGATGGCATGATGCTTTTGTCAAGCATTATGATATGGTAGGAACCGGTATTTAAGGGTGCAACTGCGGTCACTGTACGATCCAGTAGCATTACGTCTGAGTATTTAGGAGCGGTAGACTCTGTACAGGCTACGCGTACAATATGTGAAGCACGCTTGTGGGAATCAGTGTGCCATTATTGCGTTGTGCATGCAACCCTCTAGCTAGTACTTCATTGGTAAGGTTGTTTTTTGAAGCTGATTAATTATCTGTGTGTTTTTTAAGAGAACGTTAGCACTGATGTATCGCGTGCCGTATCAAGAAATCTTCCAAAAAAAATTATTAAAAATACTAAAAATATATGTGCAAGATGAACAAATGCTTGCTGAGGATATTGTATCAACGACTGTAGCTGCTTAAGGGCACATAATCTTGGGGGGCATAATGTTGTACAAAAAATCATGAAGTCCAAAAAACTCGTAAAGGTGCATTGCACTTCTCCTTTGAGAATTTGGCATCTCCTCTTAGCTTAATACGTTCTCATTATGATAAACCCCTTGGTTCTCCTGAACACCCGCTTGTCATGCGTTTTTCTGCTGATGCTCAAGAGATCTTTCGTGAGTGGATGCAAAAGATTTTTAAAAAAGCTAAAGAGAATAACCTTTCTGAAAGCTTACAATCGCATCTTTTAAAAATACCAAAGACCCATAGCAAGCCTTGCGTTGATTTTTGAACTTCTTGATAGTGGTCGTTTTGAAATTGGACTCTATGCCCTTCAAACAGCTTTGCGTTGGGAAAAATATCTGATAAGCCATGCAAAATGTCTTTATGCGGCGAATGATACATTAACAGCAGAGCGTGCAAAATTAATTGTCGAGCGCTGTGATCATTTACCCGATGTTTTTACTTTACGTGATATTCATCAAAGAAGTTGGATCGGTTTAACAGATAATAGAGCCGTTAAGCAAGCTTTAGAGCTCTTATGTCGCTCCAATCATATTCGTCAAATAGCAAGCGAAAATAGCTCTCAAGGCGGTCGACCTACCATACGTTATGAATGGCACCCTTTCGTTAAAAACAACAGCATCAAACAATGAAGTCATTGTAATCTTTTGTTATCCTTAAAACCTTCAAAGATCTTATCGTACCAACAGAGGGTTTACAAAGTATCTTTGAGGGTTTTTGTTTTATAATTTTTTAAAGAAGAAACATGCTCCTTTTATCTTGTGTCAAAGATATCCAAAACACAATCTCTATAGGTTTTGAAGGGGTTTTGAGTTTTGACGGTTGCCTCTTTTAGATAAAAAACGATAAAAATTAAAAATGTTATTTTTCAATAGGTTAAGATTTTACAGATCTTAAAAAAACAACTCATATTGATAACACAACCTATAAATTCAACTAATAATATACGTTTTGAGGGGGTTTTGACGGTTTTTACACCTTCAAAACCTATAAGAAAAATTCACCATAAAACCTATCAAAATACTCATTATGATATTTTAAAGCACATAACGAATTTGTCTTTTTTCCATAAAACGAATAGCAAATTTCACTACTTTACTGATCTTATCCCATGTCATGGGCTGTTGATAAGCAGCCTTAAAGACCCCTTTTGAAAAAAAATATCGGCTTTTTTAGCAGTTTTTTCCCATTTTTATCGATATTTTCTTTAAGTACATTTAATTGAATTCGTTTTGATTCTTTTGATGATTATTGATCATATCATAAGGCAAGGGATTTTTATTACAATATGCTTCAATCTATTAAGTCTGATAATTAACACGTCACTTTACGCTCTCTGTTGGAATATTATCGTCAACAAGCTAAATCACTTCGTGAATTAGGAACAGTGTTTGAAAACCTTGTCATAGCTTACTTGACGAAAGACCCTCTCCATTATGGACGCTACGAAAAGGTTCAAACCTATTATGAATGGGCGCAAAAGCGTGAAGGTTGGAATAAAAATGATATCGGTATTGATTTGGTGGCTAAGCTTCGTCATCAAGAGAGTTATGTCGCTATTCAATGTAAGTTTTATCAAGCAGACCATCAGATCAGTAAAAAGGATATTGATAGCTTTATCGCAGCATCTGGAAAAGATATCTTTAAATATCGTCTTCTCGTTGATAGCACGGAAGTAGAATTAAGTGAGAATGTGAATGCCATGATTAAAGGACAAGCGATACCCGTTTATCGTATTGACCTTCGTCATATGGAAAACAGTCGGATAGATTGGCAAATATTTGCAACAGAACAAGAAGTTCTTCTGAAATCAACAAAAGAGCCTCGTCCCCATCAAGAAGAAGCCATCAAGAAAGTCTGTGAAGGTTTAAAAGAAGCAGACCGTGGCAAGCTGATTATGGCATGTGGAACGGGGAAGACTTTCACTAGCCTTAAGATAGCAGAACACATAGCAGGAAAAGGCAAGCGTGTTTTGTTTCTGGTACCTTCTCTGGCTTTAGTTTCGCAAACGATCCGTGAATGGACAGCCGATACACAAGTCCCGTTGCGTTCCTTTGCCTGTGTGTTCGGATACAAAAGTAGGCAAGCGTCGTAAAAATCAAGATGATATTGTTGGCATGGAAACATCAGATCTTGTTCTCCCTGCTACCACGGATGCTCAAGCCCTTGCTAAAGAAGCGCGTGGAAACCTAGTAGACGCAATGACGGTAGTCTTTTCAACTTACCATTCAATCCAAGTGATTTCGGATGCGCAAAAGAAATATGCTTTACCGGAATTTGATCTGATCATCTGTGATGAAGCACACCGTACCACTGGAGCTGTGTTAGGAACAGACAAGAGTGAATCTGAGTTTATCAAGGTTCATAATAATAGCCTTATTCGGGGAAAGAAACGTCTGTATATGACAGCAACACCTCGTATCTTTAGTGATAATGCCAAAAAACAAGCTAATGAGATTGATGCCGTTCTGGCTTCTATGGATGATGAAGAGCTTTATGGAAAAATCCTTTATTCTTATAGTTTCTCCCATGCTGTAAAAAATGGACTTTTAACGCCTTACAAGATTATCGTTTTAGGTGTTGATGAAGGAGAAGTGAGTAAATCTATCCAGCATCTGATGACAGATGAGAATTATGAACTTATTCTTGATGATAGAACAAAGATCATGGGTTGTTATCAAGCTCTTACCAAAATGGATCTGAAAATTGATCTTGGAGATGATACAAGACCCATGCATCGGGCTTTGGCTTTTTGTAGAGATATTGATACTTCTGAACGCATTCGTGACACATTCAATGATGAAGAAGTTAAGAAAGATTTACGTGATCTTCATGAAAACCATAAAAATATTCCCCCTCTTAACTGTCAAGTAGATCATATTAATGGAAAATCTGGTGCCAAAAACCGTACGATAAAACTTGATTGGTTGAAAGAAGATGCGGGTGAGAATGTCTGCCGTATATTAACCAATGTACGCTGCCTTTCAGAAGGTGTTGATGTTCCTTCCCTTGATGCGGTTATGTTTTTACACCCGCGTAAAAGCCAAGTGGATGTGATACAAGCAGTAGGACGTGTGATGCGTCGTGCAAAAGGCAAAAAGATGGGCTATATCATTTTGCCGGTTGGTGTTCCTGCTGGTGTTTCACCAGAAGAGGCATTAAAAAACAATAAGAGATACAGTGTTGTCTGGCAAGTTCTCAATGCTTTGCTTGCCCATGATGAGAATTTTAGTAAAACCCTTAACCAGATGGTCTTAGGACAAGACGTAAGCTCTATCATCGACATTGTTACAGTTTCTAAAAAGACCGAATTAGAGAATGTCACCACGGTTATTAACGAAATCCCGCTCCACGAAAAATCAGAAAAATCCGGACTTTGTATTGGGACACAAGCTCATGAACCGCAACATAGTCATAGCGTAACAGGAAGATTACCCTTTTTTGTTGAGTTTCCCAATGCTCTCAAAACACTGATTGTTAAAAAATCTACTATGAGTGATTATTGGGGCATTTGGGCTGGCAATGTTGCTGAGATTGCACAAAACCATATCACACGCCTTCAAACTATGCTTTCTGATCAAACAAGCGAAGCTTATCATGCCTTTGATGCGTTTTATAAAGAATTAAAAAACAACTTAAACAGTGAGATAAAGCAAGAAGAAGCGATTGAGATGTTAGCGCAACATCTTGTGACGCGTCCCGTGTTTGAAGCCTTGTTTGAGGGCAATGAATTTGTACAAAACAATGCCATTTCGCAAGCAATGGAAAAAATCTTAACAGAACTCGATAAAACAAATATTGAGGAAGAATCCAAAGAATTACAAGAGTTTTATGACAGCGTAAAGTTCCGTGCCTCTGGCATTACAGAACCACAGGCAAGACAAAATCTTATTATCAAACTTTACGAAGATTTTTTTACCAAGGCATTTAAGAAAACCACGGATAGGCTTGGGATTGTTTATACCCCCGTTGAGGTCGTGGATTTTATCATTCATTCTGTTGATGATGTGTTGCGTAATGAGTTTGGAAAAAGCTTGGGGTCACGTGGAGTTTCTATTCTTGACCCTTTCACTGGAACGGGGACCTTTATCACAAGGCTTTTACAATCAAAGCTCATAAAACCAGAGGATATGGAATATAAGTTCCGTCATGATATCCATGCCAACGAGATTGTCTTACTAGCCTATTACATAGCAGCCATTAACATTGAATCGACTTATCATAGTTTGAAGAAAGGAGAGTATATTCCTTTCAAACATATTGGTTTAACCGATACATTCCGGATGCTGGAAAAACAAGATTTGATGAAAGGTTTATTAGAGGAAAACAGTGAATATTTAGAACTTCAGAAAAACCTCAATATTGAAGTTATCTTCGGCAATCCTCCTTATTCCGTGGGGCAAAAAAGCGAAAATGATAATGCAAAGAACAGCCCTTATCCCATATTAGATGAACGTATCCGTAAAACTTATGCTGCTCAATCGAAAGTAACGAATATACGAGCACTTTATGACAGTTATATCCGTGCTATCCGCTGGGCAAGTGACCGTATAAAAGACCATGGTATTATTGGTTTTGTCACAAACGCAAGCTTTGTTAGTGGGCACTCTATGGATGGTTTACGAAAGTGCCTCGTTGAGGAATTTAGCAGCCTTTATATTTTCCATTTACGGGGTAACCAACGAACTTCTGGAGAACTTTCTCGAAAAGAAGGTGGTAAAATTTTTGGTTCTGGATCTCGAGCCCCTATAGCGATTTCCGTTCTCGTAAAAAATCCAAATGCACAACAGCGTGGTAAGATATATTTTCGTGATATTGGAGACTATCTCACGAGGCAAGAAAAGCTTACAATGATTGAATCCCTTGGAAGCATTGATGGTATTACACGGAGTAAACAAGGTTGGCAAATAATTACACCGGATAAGCATGGGGATTGGATAAAGCAACGTGATGACAGTTTTAAAAAAATTTTAGCTATAGGTGTTAAAAAAGGACATGATAAAAAGCTCTTTAAAATTTATTCCTGTGGTCTAAAAACAAACCGTGATGCTTGGGCATATAACTCAAGCTATAAGATTTTAGAAAATAATATGCATAATATGATTACTTTCTATAATAGCGAAGTAGAACGTTTTAATGATGCCTATCCACATGCTGATCATAAAATACGTGCAAATGCTGTAAACAATTTCATCAATGCAGATGAGAGCAAGATTAGCTGGAGCCATAATGTTAAACAAGAATTGGTAAGAGGAAAAATTCTTAAATTCGAAGATGCATGCCTCACGCAAAGTTTATATCGCCCTTTTACACGACAGTGGCTTTATTATAATCGTACTTTCAATGAGAGAGTTTACCAAACGCCGCGTATATTCCCAATGGAGAAAGCGGTTGAAAATAAAATCATACAAGTTACAGGCATAGGAGCAATGGTTGGCTTTTCTGCACTTATGACTAAGAATTTGCCTGATTTAGGTGTGATGAATGCTAGTCAATGCTTTCCACGATATTTCTATGAAGATGCTCCGGTTTCAAGAGACAAAAATGAAAAACAATCTCATTTATTTGCGAATTCTACAGAAGAAAGTAAAACAGTTGGTTTACAGAGGCGTGATGCCATTACTGATGAAGGATTAGCCCATTTTCAAGCGGCTTATCCGAATGAAAAAATCACTAAAGATAATTTGGTCTATTACGTCTACGGATTGTTACATTCGGAAGATTATCGTGCTCGTTATGCTGATAACCTCTCTAAAGAATTGCCTCGCATCCCTTGTGTAAAAAGCGCTGAAGATTTTTGGAAGTTTGTTAATGCTGGACATGAACTAGGGCATTTGCACGTGAATTATGAGACTGTAGAGCCTTATCCAGTGACCTTTAAAAAGGGTAATCCAAAACAAACAGAGATCTCTAATCCCGAAAAATTTTATTACGTTACAGAAATGAAATTCGCAAAAATTAAGAATAGTAAGGAAAAGGATAAATCTACAGTTATTTACAACAGCAATATCACAATAACAGACATCCCTCTTGAAGCTTATGAGTATATCGTTAATGGTAAACCCGCTCTTGAATGGGTTATGGAGCGTCAATGTGTAAAGACTGATAAAAAGAGTGGTATTGTGAATGATGCCAATCGTTATGCTGTTGAAACCGTTGGCAACCCTGCCTACCCTCTAGAGTTATTTCAAAGGGTTATTACCGTAAGTTTAGAAACAATGAAGATTGTTAAGAACTTACCAAAATTAGAAATAAGAGAAACTGAATAAGCTTATTAAAGCATGCTCACATAATGAGTGTGATAACCTTACAAGGGGTATAAGGTCTTATAACCATAATCTATACCTCTCTTGTTAGATTGCTTACATACAATCTTTAAAAGGAATGTTTATATGCATTATTCTAAAAAGAAATCATTTGCACTTTTAAATACTCTTATTTGGATTGCTTTAAAAGATTATACCGTAATCTAAAATGATAGCTTTATCCTTTTCAAAAGCTTTATTTAAAGAGGGTTATGTATATTCATTTTCTTATATTACTTATAGGTTTTGAATGTTTCTACCCCCCCAA
>NZ_JBHIRH010000013.1:0-45281 GCF_042196945.1 Bartonella sp. AA81SXKL
AATTTGGATTTTTGGTTTGCACTTCAAGCCCCCCTCCGGTTGCGAGCGCCCTCGCATTGGTATTCCGGGAGTCAAAATACTGAGCTCTAGTCAGCTTTTTTGCTTTTAGTGCTTAAAGCACCTGGACATGGCAAAAACTCCCGGAATTCCGGGACACCCACAAGAGTGGGCTCATTTTACGCTAGAGCTTAGGGTTTTTGAATCCCTCTTGATCGCTGCGTAGACGATCAAAATATCTTTTAAGTGATAAAGTAATTTCAGGAGATTGGCAAATGAAAATAGTTTTTATTTATAAACTTTATTTTTTAATGAGAGGCTTTCCGCCTCTCAAACTCTCCGGAACGCTCACCAAAATCATGAGATCAGACCCGCTTTTAATGAGGGGACTAACAATCCTAGGTTCTTAAGGTCAAGGAGACCATTACATGGCGCCTAACGGCGTCCTTGACCCCCAGAACTTAACGGCTTGTTTTGTCCCTCTCACGCGGCTCCGAAATCATGATTAGAAGGGAAGCTTATAGGGGGGGTGATATCAGGCATATCAATTTATCAAGGTGTTTTTTAGAGTGTATGATGAGTATTTTAGGCTGGATTTTTTTGTCGCGTTTGATGAAATAATCTCGTTTGAGGGTGGGTGATCTGAAGTGCTTGGGGGAGATTGGCTAGGCAAGAAGCTGGGGTAATACTATTGTTTATAGAGTGGTGCGGTGTGGAAGTTTCATGTGGCTTTATTCTGTGAATCTGTAAAAGCGTGAAAACGTATATTCGTGAAAAAGGAAAGGCTTTATGTTGTTAGGGGCGTTGTGGTTAATGATACGCAATGTATAGGGATCGTGTTTTCGAAGGTAGGAAGAACAACATAAATGGAAGGAGTGGCTTAGAGGAAGCGTGTGAAGAGAGAGAAAATGGGGAAGGCTTTATAGGAAATGCGTAGAGTATGAAGTGTGGGGCAGTGAAGCATGTTGTGAATGGTGTGTGAAGAATGGAGAAGGTTTTTGAGAAAAGGAAGGGCTTCTGGCGTGGGGGGAGTGGTGTTTATCTGAAGGGCGCATGTTTAAGGTGTGGAAGGTGAGGAAAAGTTGGAGAGAGGATGATTGTTCGTAAGTTGTGGAGGGATTAGTCAGAGGTGTTGTGAAAATGCTTTAGGGGAAAAAATTAGCGTAATTTCTTGTCACACTGAAACCAAAATCATCATAAAAATTGAAGGAAATTAGCGGGTAAAATTGGTGAAAAAAAAGTTTTGATTCTTAAGGTGTGGGATGACGTTTTTTGAGAGCATGGAAGAGTAAACTTGAAAAACCTTTCCCTTTTTGTGGAATTTTTATTCACAAACTTAAGAAAATAGGATATGAACGCTGGAAATAACGCGCAGCTTAACAAAATATGTGCACTGTAAAGGAAATGTTTGTTTATGTCAAAAGAAGAAGTTTTAGAATTTTCTGGTATCGTTACTGAACTCTTACCTAACGCGATGTTTCGTGTGAAACTGGAAAATGATCATGAAATTATTGCTCATACCGCTGGTAGAATGCGGAAAAATCGTATACGGGTGTTGGCCGGTGATAAAATCATGGTGGAAATGACACCTTATGATTTGACAAAAGGGCGTATTACATATCGCTATAAGTAGCATCGTGGGTGGCTTGCACTTTTTTCTAAAAGCTATCATATTATTTCTATTATTTTTTAACAGTTTTTTAGTTTGCTTTTCATGAGTGAAAAAAGGGGAGTGTTTGAAGAGCCTTGAAAAACTGTAAAATCGATGCGGAAAAAGGATAAGGAGATCAATAGCGCTTAAAAGGGAGGCTAAAGGGGCGCTTAAAAAGGGGGTGCTTAAGGGGGTGAGAGGGAAGTCGATTGTGAAGGGGTGGAAATGAGAAATATAAGAGAGTGGGGGGAAAAACGTTTGGCAGATACTCTTACAGAAGAAATTCATTTGGTGCTTGCCTCCGCTTCGCCAAGGCGTTTAGCGCTCTTGGCACAAATAGGGATTGATCCCCAGCAGGTTTATGCAAGCGATATTGATGAAACGCCAAAATTAAAAGAACATCCTGCAAACCTTGCCAAACGTTTGGCAAAAGAAAAAGCACTGAAAGCCCAAAAAATTTTGCGCTGGTACAGTCAGAATGGTCAAGACGAGTTGCAGAATGGTCAAGAAAAATTACCTGGACAGAAAATGATTATCTTGGCGGCTGATACGGTGGTGGCTGTTGGGCGGACCATTTTCCCCAAACCAGAAAGCGAGGATGAGGCTTATGAATGTTTACGATACCTTTCTGGGCGTTCGCATAAGGTCTATGGTGCCATTTGTGCGCTCAATGAACGTGGAAAAATAACCGTAAAATTGGTTGAAAGTCGTGTTCGCTTTAGACGCTTAACTTCTGCCATGATGAAGGCTTACCTTGCTTCAGGAGAATGGCAAGGGAAAGCGGGTGGCTACGCTATCCAAGGAAAAGCAGGGGCTTTTGTTGTCCATATCACGGGTTCTTATTCTAATGTTGTGGGATTGCCTTTGGCTGAAACAGCCGATCTCTTGACCGCTTATCACTATCCACTTTTCACTTATTGGGCTGAACAAACGCATTAGAAAAACTTTAAGGTAAGATCAATGCAAGGTGAAAAGCAACAAAAAGAGAAAAGCAAAAATGAAAAAAAAGCAACAGAAGAAAAGTTAATGAAGAAGCCAATGACAAAGGTGTGCCAAGAACAAAAAGAGCTAAATTTGCAAAAAGAGACCCGTCCTCCGCATCCTTGTCCTATTTGTGGTCAGATGTCACAAAAATCTTCTTATCCTTTTTGTTCCACACGGTGCCGAGCTATTGATCTTAATCGTTGGCTTTCAGGCTCTTATATTTTACCACCCCCACCACAAGTAAGTGATGAAGAAGAATAAAGAGTTCTCTTGAGAAAAGAACGCTAAAGCGTTTTTTGTGTGGGAACTGAAGGGGAGGCGCGCGGGATTATCGTAAATGTATTTAAGAGCTGGATTAACGGCTTGCTTATTATCGTCATTCGCAAAGACGCAGATTAAGTTCAATCAACGATGGAAGTTTTAATACATATCTAAGACTTATCTCCAGAGGTTTTGTTTACCATGGATAATTATAAATTGCTTTGTTGCATGAAGGTCGATGGTGCTTTGTTGCGTGAAAGTTGTTGGTGCCTTTAGGGTGTGAGGAAAAATTGATCATCTAATCAGTATTGCTAACGAAAAAAGAGGGGCGCGTGTTTTGGTGCAAAGAGATGGGGCAATAAAAAATAGCTTGTTGGTGCTTTGTTGCGTGAAAGTTGTTGGTGCCTTTAGGGTGTGAGGAAAAATTGATCATCTAATCAGTATTGCTAAGGAAAAAAAGGGCGCGCGTGTTTTGGTGCAAAGAGACGGGGTAACAAAAAATCGCTTGTTAGTGCTTTGTTGCGTGAAAGTTGTTGATGCCTTTAGGGTGTGAGGAAAAATTGATCATCTAATCAGTATTGCTAACGAAAAAGAGGGGCGCGTGTTTTGGTGCAAAGAGACGGGGTAACAAAAAATCGCTTGTTGGTGCTTTTGCTGGGTAATGGCGTGGTGTCATTTGGCGGTTGGATTGATTATATCGTGATTTTGACCGTATCTGTGTTCACGTGGAAAGCTGATCAATATGATGTCGCTTTTATTGGAGCGGCAACATTATTACCTGGTATCGTTCTGTCTAAGCCAATTGGAATGTTGGTAAGTCACCGTTCTATGATCCATTGGTTGCGGGCGTCACTGCTGTTACGGGCACTCTGTACTGTCGGTTTATTGATGGCGACGAGTCTGCAAGGATTTATTATACTGGCAGTTATTCGAGCGACATTCAACAGTCTAGCCATGCCTGCAATTTCCGTTCTCAGTGCAAATTCGGTGCCTGAAAACGGACGGACTCGTTACTATTCTGTGCTTAACATGATCAATATCGCGGCAAAGATGATAGGACCTGCTTTGGGGAGTGCTCTGTCTGTACTTTTATCAGATACCTATACTTTATTGTTTTCTGGATTTTTGACATTGCTAGGCTTTATGGTGTTTTGTTGTCTTGGTGCACAACCTGTCTCGTCGCTCATGATAAAAACAGCGAATACCATAAAATCAAAGCAGAGGCTTTATGGGACAACTTGGTATGCCTATGTGGCGGTGATGTTTGTGTATTTTGCCATGATCTTTATGGTGAATAATCAGTTGCCGGTTATTCTTAGTGCAATGAAAATGAATAAACAGGCTCTTGGGATGCTGGTATCGGCTTCGGCAATCGGTAATTTTCTCTATGGATTTTGGAGTGTGAAACAATCAAAGTATAAACCCCTTACAGGCAAAATATCAGAGTTGTTAATGCCGGCAATGTCAACAATGATTGGTTTTGTCATGATCTCAGTGTGCTTTTTTTACTTTGATTTACTCCGTATTGAGACTTTGTTGCTCTGTTTTTTCCTTATTGGAATGGTTAGCGCTTACTTTTCCATATCTTCTAATGTTTATCTGGTAAGCAATTTCAATGAACAGATTGGATTGGCTTCCGGATGGGTGCAGTCTATACAAAATTTAGCTATGTTGGTGGCGCCCTTTGTTGGAGCGTTTGTTTTAGGTCACACTTCGGCTGGAAAATTGTTCCTTCTTTCTGGATTGAGTGGATTATTCTGTTTATTGGCTATCAGGATATTGCTGAACCGTTCTTTGTTAATTGTTCGATCTCAATGATTGGCTCATCAATAAAACAAATATTTTAAATCATTTTTCTGAGATTTAGAGGACGTGGAGATAATCCAACATAGAGCAGCTTTTTCAACGTTATAGGTTTAATCTTTGATTTTTACTTAAACGCTCATATTTTTTTTCGGGGCTTTGCCTTCTTGACACTGTTCTACCGTCTCGTAAACGCAATAGGGGGCATGGTTTTGAGTAACAATGTCATTTTTGTTTAACTCCGCTTTGCTACGAATAGCCAAACTTAAAAACTCAGCTGCCAATCCTTAATCAGCTTGACTTGAAGCAATAATGGAAACAGAAAACGAGGAGCTATAGTGTGAATTATCTTATATGCCGTAAAATATCATTCTTGGAGGTATGGTGATATCAGGTATGGGAAACTTTAGGCAGGGGGTATGTTAATTGTTGCTCTTTTTCCTAATCAGAAATCAACCACAAGATTGCTTTTTGTTTTTTCGGCTGGAGGTCTCTAAAGTTTTTTAAAAGGGTGTGTTCTTTTTCGCTGTATGTTTCTTGATTGTGGTGTAAGAGAGTTTCTTTTGTTGAGAGATCTTCTTTTGTGGCAATGTCTGCATAAAAAAAGTTTACGGGAACTTCTAGTTTTTGAGCGATTTTGAGTAAATACCCTACGCTTACACGATTGAAGCCTTTTTCGTATTTTTGGATTTGTTGGAAACTGACACCTAAATGGCTTCCTAATTCTTTTTGAGAAAGGCTCATGGCAATTCTTCTTTGACGAATTCTTTTGCCTATCAAAATGTCGATAAAATGTGGATTTTTGGTTTGCACTTCAAGCCCCCCCTCCGGTTGCGAGCGCCCTCGCATTGGTATTCCGGGAGTCTAAAAGTACTGAACCCTAGTCAGCTTTTTTGCTTTTAGTGCGGAAACGCACCTGGACATAGCAAAAACTCCCGGAATCCCGGGATACCCACAAGAGTGGGTTCAATTGTACGCTAGGGTTTAGGGCTTTTAGTTCCCTGTTGATCGTTGCGTGGACGATCAAAATTACACTTTAAGTGATAAAGTAATTTCAGAAGATTGGCAAGAAAAATCAAAATAATCTCAAAGACTATAAGATTGGGTACTTTTTAAAAAGTGCGAAATATGGATTATAAATCGCGCTTTTACCTATCAAAATGTCGATAAAATATGGATTTTTGGTTTGCACTTCAAGCCCCCCTCCGGTTGCGAGCGCCCTCGCATTGGTATTCCGAGAGTAACAAGTACTGAACCCTAGTCAGCTTTTTGCTTTTAGTGCGGAAACGCACCTAGACATAGCAAAATCTCCCGGAATTCTAAGGATATTCGAAAAAGTGGGCTCAATTGTACGCTCGGACTTAGGGCTTTTAGTTCCCTGTTGATCGCTGCGTGGACGATCAAAATGACACTTTAAGTGATAAAGTAATTTCAGAAGGTTGGCAAGAAAAATGAAAAATTTTCTATTCTGTTATACCGTAAAACGGCGCTATTTGAAGGAGGAGTGAAGAGCTTGAATATTCAGGGTAGGGCTTGATTTGTTGAGCCTGGTGAAGTGCTGTCTTTTTTGGGGGGGGAGACTGTAAGGGGACTAGGCAAAAAGCTGGGTTCGTTTTCAGAACAGTGTTTACAGTGCAGCGCGGGGTGGTGATGTGGAAATTTTATTTGGCTGACTTCTGTAATAACGTAAAAGCGTTAAAACGTATATCCGTAAAATAATGCGGGGGATTTGTGCTTTGTGTATACTTTTATTTGGCGTGGAATGTGGTGAGATAAATGGGGGAATGCATTTGTGAGTGGAGAGGGGAAAGCTGGGATGAAAAGGGGTGTTAAGTGCGTTTTCTGGAGAAGAGTATGTGGAGAATATTTGGAGGAAGGGCTTATTTGTCTTGTCTGATGAAACAGCATTTTTTGATATGTGGGATAGCCATATGAAATAATCAGCAGGGGAATCTAATAGACAAGAAATCAGATTTTTGCAGAGCAGTGTTTACAGAGCAGTGCGTGGGGTGAATCTTTCGTTGGCTATTTTCTGTGAATGTGTAAAAGCGTAAAAATGTGAATCTGTTAAAGTGAAGAGGAGGATTTATGGATTTATGCATTGTGCGTGTTTTGGTGGCACGTTGGGTTTTTGCATGGATGGGGTGAGATAAATGGGGAGAGAACGAGCTTGTGAATCGAGGAGGGAAGCTGGAATGAAGAGTGCTGTAAGTCGTAAATGTTTGATGGGAGAGAAAAAGGAGTGCGTGGAATGGGAGAGTGCCTATGGACAAGGGGGAGGGTGTGGATAAGAGGTGGGGGTAGTTTAAAGGGATGCGTGAAGGGATGGTGTGAGGGTGATAGAAGAGGGAGGGTGAGGCTTTTATTAAAGGGTGCTGTGGTTTTGAAAGGGGGTGAGAATGGAGAAAATACGCTGGAAAGTATGATGATGAGGTGAGCTAATTTTGGGGGCACGTTGGGTTTTTGCATGGATGGGGTGAGATAAATGGGGGGAGAACGAGAGCTTGTTAATCGAGGAGGGAAGCTGGAATGAAGAGTGCTGTAAGTCGTGAATGTGTGATGGGAGAGAAAAAGGAGTGCGTGGAATGGAGAGAGTGCCTATGGACAAGGGGAGGGTGTGGATAAGAGGCGGGGGTAGTGCAAAGGGATGCGTGAAGGGATGGTGTGAGGGTGATAGAAGAGGGAGGTGAGGATTTTATTAAAGGGTGTTGTGGTTTTGAAAGGGGGTGAGAATGGAGAAAATGCCCTGGAAAGTCTGGTGACGAGGGAAGTTAAAGGGGACGACGGGATGAGAGCAGGGCTCGAAAAAATAACTGGGAAAGGGAGCCGTGGTGGGGAAATGAAAAAAAACTTTCTCACCCCCAGTTGTTTTCAAAGGGGAGTGAGGGGCTTATCAAGAAGAAAAAAGCTAGTTTCTTTTCATAATCTTCCAAGTTTTTCCATCAGACATATACATAATCTTTTGACCTGTGGTTATCTTTTGTGTGCCGTGAGTGGTGTGAAGCGTAGAACTGAAAGCCGCTAGATGATCTATAAAGATTGATTTCCACTTAAATGAATCAGGAGATGGCAAAAAGATATTGGGTGCCCAAGAACGATTTTTTGAACGAATAACGACAAGCTCTTTTTGTTTCAAAACGTTAGAAATTGTTTCTGCAGACAGATCTTTCTCATTGGAAATTTGTATTTCTGGTTTAGTAGTAGGCGAGGCTAAACCTCCAAAGTCGCTTATACTTGTCATGCAAAAGTTGGATGTACATGATGTTTGGATGAAGTCAGAATCTTGACACTTTCCTTGATTAGAAGCTTTCAGACTCCCTTCGTGTAGCTTGTTTTGTTTTATGCCTTGAGGCTCAAAAAAAATCGAACTTTGCGGACTTAAATCATAACAGGAGGAGAGATGTCTCTTCCAACGAGAATGGTCTTCAACAAAACTTGAAGATTTACGGAGTTGTCCAAATGTATTTGGTACTTCTATGGTCCCAATATTCACTTTTTTACCCGTTATAAAATCGACTACTGTCGCTGTAACTAGATTTCCATTTTTTTCAACATATAATCGATATCTGCGTCCCATCTCCCATGGAAAGTTAATTTCACATCGTACTCCTGAACCTTCCTGAGTAAAATGCTTACATGTATTACCCTTCCATCCCGTTGCATTCCAGATAGAAAAATGAATGGTACGGCCGCTCCTGTTGAAAAAACCAATTTGTCCACTTTTTCCATTTTGGAATTCAAATTTATTTCCCCAGAAATAGATGGAGTTAGACCCACCATCGTAATTTACTTGCTGGGTGAAAACAAATAGATCAAATGATGCATTTTTAAGCCATTCATGCTCTATTGTAATAACTTTGCCGGCAAAAATGGCATAGCTTGGTTTACTTATCAGAAGGAATAAAAGTATTAAAATAACCTTTTTTACAGTATGGTACATACTCAAATCCTCTATCTTAATAAAAATAGTGTAACTTTATAAGTATTAAAGCACATATTCAATGATTTGTTAAGTAAAATTAGAGAAAATACTTTAATGTTTACTCTAAACTATATGCTGTAAAGACTACTTTGTTTAAAGTGTTTTTGCATGCTCCTTTTCTGCTGTTCAAATTTAAGTTTTAATGGTGGAATTTAGGGGTGATGGTTTAAAAGGGGGAGTGATGATGGGGGGGGTATAAGAAAAGTTGCGGTTTTTATTTAAAATGATAGCGTATTTTTTTTCTCCCTCTTGCTATGAGGCTTGTAGAAACCCATATTCTTTTTAGCACTATGGTTCTTCTTCTTGCTGCTTTTTTCGCGGTGTTTTTTAGAGGCTGGAAAATCCTTTCTGGATGTTTCTTTTGTGGAATATTGGAGAGGTTAAAGTGTGGTGATGGCTTGAGATTTAAGGAAAAAAAATGAACTTGGAAAAATATAGCGAACGCGTGCAGGGTTTTTTACAATCAGCACAAAATAGCGCTCTTGCTTCTGATCATCAGCAGTTTTTGCCGGAGCATTTCCTGAAAGTGTTGTTAGACGATTCTCAAGGATTGGCTGCATCGCTTATCCAAAACGCTGGTGGTGATCTTACTCTTATTCAAAAGGCGCTAAAAGAAGCACTTGATGCTTTGCCTAAAGTGCAGGGGGGAAATGGACAGCTCTATCTTTCTCAGCCATTGGCAAAAGTTTTCGCGCTGGCTGAGGATATTGCGAAAAAAGCCGGTGATCAGTTTGTGACCGTGGAGCGCATGTTGCAAGCGCTGATCATGGAAAAGACCGCAAAAACAGCCGATATTTTAACAAGTGGAGGATTGACCCCGCAAGCGCTTAATCGGGCAATTAATGCGCTGCGGAAAGGAAAAACAGCAACAAGCCCCCATGCTGAAGGACAATATGATGCCTTGCAAAAATATGCCCGGGATCTCACAAAAGATGCCCGTGAAGGAAAACTCGACCCTGTGATTGGGCGGGAAGAGGAAATCCGCCGCACTATTCAGGTGCTTTCACGGCGTACCAAAAATAATCCCGTGTTGATTGGTGAGCCTGGGGTGGGGAAAACAGCTATTGTGGAAGGGTTAGCTCTGCGCATTATCAATGGCGATGTGCCTGAAACTTTGCGGGATAAACAGCTTCATGCGTTGGATATGGGAGCGCTTATCGCTGGTGCAAAGTATCGTGGGGAATTCGAAGAGCGCCTTAAAGCGGTGCTGGCAGAGGTGCAAGCCGAAAATGGACAAATTATCCTCTTTATTGATGAATTGCACAATCTTGTTGGCGCTGGAAAATCTGACGGTCCTATGGATGCTTCTAACTTGTTAAAACCTGCTCTTGCACGCGGAGAACTCCATTGTGTGGGCGCTACTACGCTCGATGAATATCGAAAATATGTCGAAAAAGACGCTGCTCTTGCACGCCGCTTCCAACCTGTCTTTGTACCTGAACCCTCTTTGGAAGATACTATTTCTATTTTGCGCGGTATTAAGGAAAAATATGAACAACATCACAAAGTTCGTTTGGCTGATAGTGCTTTAATTGCAGCTGCAAAGCTTTCTTCACGCTATATTACGGATCGCTTCTTGCCGGATAAAGCTATTGATCTGATCGATGAAGCGGCTGCGCGGTTGCGTATGCAGGTCGATTCAAAGCCGGAAGAACTCGATGCTGTTGATCGGCGTATTTTACAGTTGAAGATCGAACGGGAAGCTTTGAAAACAGATGTCGAGCCAACAGCAAAAGAACGTTTGGAAAATGTGCAGGAGGAACTCAAAACATTGGAACAACAGTCCGCTGAGATGACAAGTGCTTGGCAGGCCGAAAAACAAAAATTAGGGCATGCTGCCGATTTGAAAAAACAACTCGAAGAAGCCCGTAATGCTTTGGCTATTGCACAGCGTGATGGACAATTCCAACGCGCTGGAGAGCTCGCTTATAGTGTCATTCCTGAACTCGAAAAACAATTGAGTATCGCGGAAAATGATGACCAACAAAATCATCTCGTCGAAGAGACGGTTACTGCTGAACATGTGGCGCGGATTGTTTCACGCTGGACCGGTATTCCTGTTGATCGAATGCTGGAGGCAGAACGGGAGGCGCTGTTGCGGATGGAAGATGAAATTAGCAAACGTGTGATTGGGCAGGGAGAGGCTGTGCAAGCTGTTTCTCGTGCTGTACGTCGTGCGCGTGCAGGGTTGCAAGATCCTAATCGGCCGCTTGGCTCTTTCATGTTTTTGGGTCCTACTGGTGTGGGGAAAACCGAATTAACCAAAGCACTGGCCGCTTTTCTTTTCCAAGACCCCAATGCCATGTTGCGTATTGATATGTCAGAATATATGGAAAAACATGCTGGGGCGAGGCTGATTGGGGCACCTCCCGGATATGTCGGATATGAAGAAGGGGGAGTGCTGACCGAAGCTGTACGTAGAAGACCGTACCAGGTCATTTTATTCGATGAAATTGAAAAAGCACACCCTGATATTTTTAATCTCTTGTTGCAAGTGTTGGATGAGGGACGCTTGACGGATAGCCAGGGCAGAACTGTCGACTTTCGTAACACTTTGTTGATTATGACTTCTAATCTTGGTGCTGAGTTTTTAACTGCTTTGCCTGAAGGGCAAACAACCGATCAGGCAAAAAATGATGTTATGAATGTCGTTAAAGCGGCTTTCCGTCCTGAATTTTTAAACCGTATTGATGAGATTATTCTCTTTCAAAGGCTGCAACGTCACGATATGGAAGCTATCGTCGATATTCAGATAGAACATTTGCAAAATTTGCTCAATGAACGCAAAATAACTTTGCAAATCGAGCCAGAGGTGAGAAAATTTCTTGCCGATAAGGGCTATGATCCCCTTTATGGTGCGCGTCCGCTTAAACGGATTATCCAAAAAGAAATTCAAGACCCACTGGCGGAAAATATCTTATTTGGAAAAATTCACGATGAGACAACGGTGAAAATTACAAAACAAGGAGATCGGTTGGAATTTTTGCCTGAAGATTAAGTTTGGAAAAATTCATGGTATAAAGGGCGGTGATAATCCTATTATGTGATAAACACCGCTCTTTGAAGCGTGCTGATTTAGAAAAATTCACGATGAGACAGCGGTATTTTATTGCAAAGCAAAGGGAGTGGCTGGTGTTTTTGCATGTTAAATCAGCGTTTTCGAATATCGTAGGATTCTTTTACTTCTGTTTGTCGTGAAAACTATTTTCTTGCAATTTTATAAGTGAAGTCACAAGCGGGATTGCTTTATTGCTTTGTGCGTAAAAACGTTAGAGAGAAATGCCGTTTATCCGCCGTAAAACATTGCTCTTTGAGGGGGTGTGGGGGATTTTAGACGAAGATATTTTGATGATGGATTGGAGTTTTGCTGTTTAAGAAAAAGGTGGAGGATGCGTAAAATGCACTGCTCTCTCATTTTTTCGGTGATGTGCGTTTTTTTGCTTTAAAATTTTGCTAAAAGTTTTTTTTAACTGTTTGATTGATTGCACTCTTGTTAGTGGCTCGTAGATAATGAAGCATGATTATCTGCACAATCAAGTTTGCTCCTTTGCAGTTTTTTAATCAAGATAAAGACTTAAAAAAAGCTCCCTAACCTGTTTTGGTTAAAATTTTCGCTATTCGTGTTACAAAGACAAGTTTAAGTGGAGGTGTATATTAAAAATATCATCTATATCTTAATTTAGTTTACTTTACTTATTTACCAATAAACTATAATATGGTAAATATTAAGTAAAATAAACAGATAATGAACTTTTTTCAAGAACTTTAATAAGAACTGTATTGGAGTTTATTGATAAAAAGGGTCATTTGAAATTTAAATGGGGGGTATAATCTCATGAAATTAGCTACAAACTTAGCCACAAACAAGGAATTAATTAACAGCTGGTTTGCAAAGGAAGTTAAGAGTTACAATCGGCGTATTCCAGAAGGCTTAAAGGATTTCTACGAGGATAGGAAAGATTCGTTAATAAGTGATGATAAGCTTCAACAGGAAATTTTGGACTCTTTAATACAGCGTATATCGTTAACACCGGATGATTCCAATCCATTAAAGATGTTTCTTGAACAAGGCATTTCTTTTAGGGAGGAGCAAGGGCCGAGAGTTTTTGATACTATTAGAGGTGAGCATTCGATATCTGTTAAAAGTGGAGAAAGCGTTGATCCATTTAAAGTGAATGATCCAAAAATTGACGCATCATCTATACCGGACAAACGAGAAAATACCCATACATTTACGATGACGTGTGATCGAAGAGAGCGTGCTTTTAGAGAAGAGTGTGGGCTGGACAATCTTTTAGAAGAGATTAGATCGTCTGTCCGAGAGCAGGATAATGTTGAGAGTTACAATTGGTTAGAAAAGCTTATTGATCGTGCAGTAAACAGTGAAGTTGCACCGTTACAAGAAACACAAGAAATCTACATTCCAGACATTCGTGATCATCGTTTAGATGAAAAATCATATGAGCTCGCTATAAAAATCATTCGACGAGCAGTCAGATGTCTTGGGGTTCCCTCACGTTTGTACAATGCTTGTTATTTTCAAAAAGCTTTTTCTTTGCGTGATCTTGTATTCATTTTTGGCATAGGTGCTCAATTTGATATAAATGCTCTAGTTCTTAACGAAGTCATGAATATATCGACAGTTTGTGACGCTAAAAATAACCTTTTAAAAGTAAAAGATTTTGGTGAGAAAAATAGCGATGTTATTGGTCTTGCTATGTCAAAAAAAGCGATATCTATCGATGACTTAAAAATAAAAAGGTATAGCGAGTTTGATCCAAACAATTTGCGCACGAATATCTTTTTTCATATTTCGCAATCGTCATTATTTCGTCCGTTTGAAACAATGATTGTTTTTAAAGCAGGGACTGATGATCAGATTGAAAAAACAATAAAAAGGTATGAAGGCACCAATGACATGAAGTTAAAAGAAGAAGCAGAGAAAGAAGCTTTAAAAAGAGTGAAAGTGCTATAAAAAGACTAATTGAGGCATTCAAAAGTCATTGGAAAATTATAAGTGACAACAAAAATGCAGCTGATTATCCTAGTCTGCCGTAAAACATTGCTCTTTGAAGGGGTGTGGTGTGCTAGAATATTTGAGGGCAGGGTTTGAGTTATTGAGCCTGATGAAGTGCTGTTGTTTGAGGGGAAGCTGGTTTGAATTTGACTTAAGGGGGGGATATGAATGGAATAATGTTGATCGTTGTGCTGTTGCTTAATCAGAAATTAGCCACAAGATTGCTTTTTGTTTTTTCGGCTGGAGTTCTCTAAAATTTCTCAACAGAGTGTGTTCTTTTTCGCTATAGGTTTCTTGATTGTGGTGTAAGAGGGTTTCTTTTGTGGGAAGATCTTCTTTTGTGGCAATGTCTGCATAAAAAAAGTTCATAGGAACTTCTAGTTTTTGAGCGATTTCCAGTAAACATTTGGCACTTACACGATTGAAGCCTTTTTCGTATTTTTGGATTTGTTGGAAACTGACACCTAAATAGCTTCCTAATTCTTTTTGGGAAAGCCCTATTGCAATGCGTCTATGACGGATTCTTTTGCCTATCAAAATATCGATAAAATGTGGATTTCTAGTTGGCACTTCAAGCCCCCCTCCGGTTGCGAGCGCCCTCGCATTGGTATTCCGGGAGCCTGAAAGCACTGACCTCGAATCAGCATTTTGCTTTTAGTGCTCATCGCACCTGGACATAGCAAAATCTCCCGGAATTCCGGGATACCCGCAAAGCGGGATAAATTTATGTGTCAAGTCTTCGGGTTTTTAATCCCTATTGATCGTTGCGTAGACGATCAAAATTACACTTTAAGTGATAAAGTAATTTCAGAAGATTGGCAAGAAAAATCAATGTGCTATAAAACGGCGTTATTTGGAGGGGGGATGATATCAAGTATATCAATTTCCACATTTAGGTGTTTTTTAGAGTGTGTGGTGAATATTTTTGGCTGGGCTTATCTTGTCTGGTCTGATGAAACATTTTCGTTTGAGGGGGGTGTCTGAAGACTGTAAGGGTACTAGGCAAAAAGCTGGATTCGTTTATAGACTATTGTTTATAGAGCTGTGCGGGGTGGTGAACTTTTCGTTGGCTTTGTTCTGTAAAGATGTAAAAGCGTAAAAATGTGAATCTGTAAAAGTGAAGTGGGGGGATTTGTGGATTATATATTGTGCGTGTTTTTGGTCACTTTGGGCTTTTGGGGGCGTGGAATGTGGTGCGAGAATTGGGGGGAAGTGTCTTCGTGAATGGAAGTTTAGAGGAAGAGTGCTGTTAAGTTGTTAAGTGTGTGACGGGAGAGAAAAAGGGGAATGGAGGATGAAGAGAGTGCGCATGGATAGGAGGAGAGTGTGGGTAAGGCGGTGGTGCAAAGAGATGCGTGAAGGATGGCGGTTTTGGAGATAGGGCTTGATTTGTGTTGAGCCTGATGACGTGCTGTCGTTTGAGAAGTGGTTGGGTGTAAGCTTTATTTTGTGGGGAAAGTTGCTTTTTATTGTGGGATTGTAGACTAGTGCTGGTTGGGAATTTTCATTCTTTGAAACGTGGGGCGGAGGTCAATGTAATAATATGGAAGATTGTGATCTCATAATTTTTACATTCTTTCTTTTTTTAAAGATATTACTTGATATTAGAGTAAATGCTTATATCAAGAGGAGTATTTCTTTAAAAGTTTTCACTTAACTTATTAAGCGATTTATTAGAATAAAAGACTCTTCTGAAGTTCATATCACCAATTGTATCGAAGGAAGTGTAACTTTAAGTGTAGAAAAGTTTAATATCGGATGGTTGGTATGAATTTGTTTTTAAAAAAGAGTCCATTAGCTCTTTTTTGCTCTCTCTTTATTTCTAAAGTTGGAGATTATGCTTATGAAGTTGTTTTTATTTTACTGGTCTTAGAATTAACAGATAACACCTTTTTTACAGGTCTTGTGTATTTTTTTCGATTTATCCCTTTTCTCTTTTTTGGCCCTATAGGAGGTTGGTTAGCGGATAATTTTTCTTTGAAGAAAAATATGATCTTAAGTGAAGTTGTTAGATTATTAGCTTCATTGTTTGTTTTTATAACCACTATAACAGGTACGGCACATATCATTGTTCTTATTTTTGCAGCAATATGTACAACGATAGGAAGAAGTATTTTCCAACCAAGTTTTCAAGCTGCTATTCCCAGAATGTTTTCAATAAAAGATCTTACAAAGGCCAATAGCATTGCTCAAATTATCATGGAAACGGCAGCCGTCATTGGCCCTTTGGTTTGTTCCATACTGCTTTTTTTAGCAAATAAATCGGCAGTACTCATTTTTGATTTTTTTACCTATTTTATATCTATTATCATGTTATTTAATCTCATGAATTTAAATTCAAGCGAGAGTAAATCATTCAATTTTATAAAAATTTATCGAGAAACAGCTTCATATCTTAAATATATTTCTACAGAAAATAATAATTTATTTATTACGCTCGTTGGATCGTCGTTTGCTATTCTCTTTACGGGTGCTATTTTAAGATTTTTAATTCCAGCTTTTGTTCTTTTTGTGGGGGGAGAGGAGAGCCTTGTGAGTTATATTTTTTCTCTCATGGCTGTTGGAACTATTGTTGGTGGTTTGTTCTATAGTAAAATTATATTAAATATTACATCGTTGAAGCTCATGATATTTTGGCTTCTTTATGGGGTTATCCTGTTTGTTATGCCCTTAGCTGCTGGACTTTATTTAAAATTCCTTCTCGTGTTAGCATTTGTTCTGGGATTTATTGGTGCCTTTGTGGATATTGGTTTAGTCTCAGCTATTCAATTATATTCTCGTCGTGAAGATTTTGGTAAGAGTTTTGGAACCTTTTCAACTTTAGCGAACTCTGCCGAAGCAATGTCTGGCTTTATTGCGGGACTTTTGGTACTCGTAGGATTGTTAAGCTCTTTTTTAGCTATGTCCGCATTAATTATTTCCACCGGAATTATTGGCGTTGTAAAAATTAAGAAAAATAAAGAGTTAACACCTCTTAACACGACAGTCGATGACGACCATTGATATATTTGATATCTCCATGCCGTTTCTTTTTTCTAAAGACGGTTCGCTCATTATCTTATTCATGAGGTAAAAACACCGCTCTTTGAAGGGGGTGATCTGAAACGAATGAGTGGTCAGTGGTAGAAACTTGCTAGGCAAGCATTTGAATTCTTTACAGACCGTTGTTTATAGAGTGGTACGGGG
This sequence comes from Bartonella sp. AA81SXKL, assembly GCF_042196945.1. Classification (NCBI taxonomy): domain Bacteria; kingdom Pseudomonadati; phylum Pseudomonadota; class Alphaproteobacteria; order Hyphomicrobiales; family Bartonellaceae; genus Bartonella; species Bartonella sp. AA81SXKL. The sequence continues at coordinate 16,882 of NZ_JBHIRH010000013.1, forward strand.
CGGTGAACCTTTCCTTGGCTTCGTTCTGTAATGATGTAAAAGCGTAAAAATGTGAATCTGTAAAAGTGAAGTGGGGGATTTGTGGTTTATATATTGTGCGTGTTTTTGGTCACTTTGGGCTTTTGGGGGCGCGGAATGTGGTGAGAAGGATTGGGGGGAAGTGTTTTCGTGAATGGAGGGGAAATGAAGGGTGCTGTGCGTTGGTTTATGTAATGCAACACACCATGAAAGTAAGTATACATATACTATATGCTTTACATGTGTTTTTTCGTACTTTTAACATATATATTTTGTGTCTTAAACATAAGCTTTGAGTACTATGAGAGATGGTGGTCGTTTTTTTAAACAAGCGAGAAAGTGATTAACTAATGCTTGATAGTAAAGAAATATGTTGTTAAGGCTATTCTTTGAAAGGAGGCTCTTATTTCTGGTGTAGGAGCTTTTCAGGAGAGAATGCAATTAATAGGGGAGTTAAGATGTCAAAATATTTATTTCCGTTACCGCTTGTATTGGTGGCTGGTTGTGCATCTATCAGTAATTATTCATCAAGTTATGTCGGTCCAAATATTACGAAAGATGATGTAAAATTAATTGCTAACGATTTTGTTCGTAATCTTAAAAAACCTTTACCGCCCGCTACAACAACACTTATTGTGAAAAAAAATAAAACAGAAGACAACTTTACTCCTGTATTTATTGATCTTTTGCGACGGAATGGATATAACGTAATCTATACAGATCAACCAAACAAACAGCAGAATGGTGTAATCTTGACTTATCAAATAACGCCAATAAAGACAGGTATCATGTCTATGGTTTCTTATGATGAGGTTGGAGTAACGCGTTATTATATCCGCACTTATAATAGATGAAACCCCTTTGCCGGTTTGTCTCAAAGAAGTAGATAATGAAGAAATGTGTTTCAGGGGAAGTGTTGGGATTGAATTAATCAATAAAAATTTGCAGATGTGAAAATTGCATATTCAGACGATAGTTATTCATCGTCTCGTTTACAATTTCAGTGTTGTAACGAAGAAAGATGTCGTTTTATCTGTTTGCATTTCTTCATGTTCTGTCTCAGTTATATAGCGCTTTTATCGTTTCTGTCTTATAGAAAATTACTTTCTGTTCTACGGCTCTATATGCCAATCTAATAGTCAGATCTGATCAATTAAATTCATATGAGCTCTTTACAGAAATCTGTTGTTTGAGATTGTTGTAAAGGTGTTTTGTTTTTATCAAATTATCGCGTGGTGGTTTGGGAGTTTCCTTTGGCTGCGTTCTGTAATGATGTAAAAGCGTAGAAATGTGAATCTGTAAAATGAAGCGGAGGATTTGTGCTTTGTGTGGGCTTTTATCATGGCATGGAATGTGGTGCGAGGATTGGGGGAAGTGTCTTCGTGAATGGAGGAGAAAGTTGGGATGAAGAGTGCTGTTGAAGTGCGTTTTCTGGAGAAGAGTGTGTGGGGAATGGCTGTGAACAGATTGCAGAGTTGATGTGTAAAGAGATGTGAAGAGAGAAAAATTGTGGTTGGCGTTTATATTCTATGCGGAGCTTAACAATTATAGTTGCATCTATATTTGTATGGGGATATCCGTGAAATGGGTGTGAGAAGCATTGAGAAGTGTTTTTTTTAATAAGTGGGTGAATGAGCAATACAATGAAAGCCTATTTAGGGGGAAGCCCATTTAGAGGGGGAAGGCTATTTAGGAAAAATCCTATTTTAGCTCTTGTTGTTTTAGACATTGTGTTTTGTATGAGGGGAATTTTGCAGGGAAGGGTGTTTTGAGGGATGTGGCTTCCTTAAAGAAAAACACAAAAATATCAAAAGAAAAATATAAAAACTTGACAAGGTAAATGTAAAAAGGTATCATAATGATACAATCGGAATTGTGCGTTTAAATCAGAAGAGTCTTTTGATAAGATTCTGTGAGAGGGGTGGGGATGTTTTTCCAAGGTTTTGGTGTTTTTATCCTATTTTGAAGTTTGTTATCCTATGATGTCGTAAACCGTTTTTTGAGATGTGGTGATATCAGGCGGGCAAGGCTTTAGGCAGAGGGGAATATTGGCAAAGGATGTCGATTGATGCGCTTTTGCCTAATCAGAAATTAACCACAAGATTGCTTTTTGTTTTTTCGCTTCGAGCTCTCTAAAGTTTTTCAAAAGTGCGTGTTCTTTTTCGCTGTATGTGTCTTGATCGTGGTGTAAGGCATGTTCTTTTGTGGGAATATCTGCTGTTAAAAGGTCCGCATAAAAAAAGTTCATAGGAACCTCTAGTTTTTTAGCAATTTCGAGCAAACACCCCGCGCTTACACGATTTAAACCTTTTTCATATTTCTGGATTTGTTGGAAACTGACACCTAAATGGCTTCCTAATTCCTTTTGAGAAAGTCCCATTGAAATGCGTCTGTGACGGATTCTTTTACCTATTGAAATGTCATTAAAATGTGGATTTTTTGTTTGCACTTCAAGCTCCCCTCCGGTTGCGAGCGCCCTCGCATGAGTATTCCGGGAGTTTGAAAGCACTGAGCTCAGCCAGCCTTTTGCTTTTAGTGCTGACAAGCACTTGGACATAGCAAAAGCTCCCGGAATTCCGGGATACCCGCAAAGCGGGATAAATTTATGTACTGAGCGTTCGGGCTTTCAAATCCCTATTTGACCGTTGCGTGGACGATCAAAAACACAGATCAATTCATAAGGCAATTTCAGAAGATTGGCAAGAAAAATCAAAATAATTTCAAAGACTATAAGATTGGGTACTTTTTAAAAAAGTGCGAAATCTGGATTTTTAGTTTGCACTTCAAGCTCCCCTCCAGTTGCAAGCGCCCTCGCATGAGTATTCCGGGAGGTTGAAAGCACTGAACTCAAATCAGCTTTTTGCTTTTAGTGCTGACAAGCACTTGGACATAGCAAAAACTCCCGGAACTCCGGGATACCCACAAAGTGGGGTAAATTAACGTTTGAGTTTTCGGGCTTCAACTCCCTATTGATCGCTGCGTAGACGATCAAGGCACCTTTTGAGTGATAAAGTAATTTCAAGGGATTGGCAAGAACAATTAAAAGATTTGGAAAATGAGAGCATTTTTTTGTATCTTAAAAATTATCTCATTATATTCTTATGCCTTATGCAGTAAAATATTGTCATTTGAGGTAGGGTGAGATGGAGGCATTAGAGGCAATGATATGCCGTCGAGGGACCTTCAAGCATATCAATTTATACGGTGCTTTTTGTGAGAGTGTCTGGATATTGGAGGGTAGGGGTTATCTGTCCGTGTCTGGTGAAACAGTATTCTTTGAGGGGGGGTGAGAGGTGGTTGCCCAAATGCAATGTGCTCGATAAAAAGTGGGATTGTTAACAGACTCTTGTTTATTGAGTGGTGGGTTAGTTTGGAAATTTTGTTTGGCTGCCTTTTGTAAAGATAGAAGAGCGTAAAAACGTGAATACGTAAAAGTGAAGTGAAGAATTTATGCGTTGTATGCTTTTGTCTTGGCATGGAATGGGGGGAAAGGACTGGGGAACGAGTCTGCAAATGAAGTCGAAAGCTAGGATGCAGAATGTGAAAATTGGCGCTGTGGGAGAAGCTTTTTGGTGTGTGTGAAGTTTTGTCTTTTGGGTGGGGTCTTTGCTTCGAAGCGGAATTGATCGGTATTTGTAGGAGCTTTCGCTCTTTGTGTTGAAGAGGGATGGGTGTAAGAATATTCAGAAAAGCCTTGCTTGTTGAATGTGGTGAAATACCGTTGCTTGAGGGGTATGGTGTGCTAATCTGTCTGAGTGGTTGGTAGGAGGAAACTGCTACAAGATGTCGGATTCTTGACAGAGCAGTGAAAGACGCTGGTGGAAAAGTTTCATTTGGTTGCTTTCTGTAAAGATGTAAAAGCGTAAAAACGTGAATCTGTAAAAGTGAAGTGAAGAATTTATGCGTTGTATGTTTTTGTCTTGACATAGAATGTGGTCGGAGAACTAGGGGACGCATTTGTGAATGGAGCGGGGAAAGCTGGGATGAAGAGGGGTATAAATCGCGTTGACTGGAGAAAAGTGTGTGAGGGAATATTTTAGGGCAGCGCTTATCTGTCGTGTCTGATAAAATTGCCTTCTTTGAGGTGTCGTGATCTGAAGCTTATATTTTAAGGGTGTTGGATATATTGGCGAGGGATGTTGATGGGTGTGCTTTTGTCTAATCAGAAATTAACCACAAAATTGCTTTTTGTTTTTTCGGCTGGAGCTCTCTAAAGTTTTTTAAAAGGGCGTATTCTTTTTCGCTGGTGGTATCTTGATCGTGGTGTAAGGCATGTTCTTTTGTGGGAATATCTGCTGTTAAAAGGTCCGCATAAAAAAAGTTCATAGGAACCTCTAGTTTTTTAGCAATTTCGAGCAAACACCCCGCGCTTACACGATTTAAACCTTTTTCATATTTCTGGATTTGTTGGAAACTGACACCTAAATGGCTTCCTAATTCCTTTTGAGAAAGTCCCATTGAAATGCGTCTGTGACGGATTCTTTTACCTATTGAAATATCATTGAAATGTGAATTTTTAGTTTGCACTTCAAGCTCCCCTCCGGTTGCGAGCGCCCTCGCATTGGTATTCCGGGAGTAGTAAAGTACTGAGCTCTAGTCAGCATTTTTGCTTTTAGTGCTTATCACACCTGGACATAGCAAAAACTCCCGGAATCCCAGGACACCCACAAAGTGGGTTCATTTTTACGCTAGAGCTTAGGGCTTTACTATCCCTTATTGATCGTTGCGTGGACGATCAAAATATCCTTTGAATGATAAAGTAATTTCAAGGGATTGGCAAGAAAATTAAAAGATTTTCTAGTCTGTTATATTGTAAAATAGGGATGTTTGGGGGCGGTAATCTGATGTTAGTAGGGGAATTTATTGGGTAAAAGGTTGGATGATAGTTTAAAATCGGTGCGGGGTGGAAGCTTTATTCAGCAGAGGAAAATTTGCTTTTTGAAGTCGAATTGTAGATCAGAGCTTATCTGGCGTGTTTGATGAAACACCATTCTTTGAAGTGTGGGATAGCCATATGAAATAATCAGCAGGGAAATTTGATAGACGAGAAATCAGCTTGTTGCAGACCCGTGTTTACAGAGGGGCGTGGGGATGGCGGTTTTTGAGTTTCGTTTGGCTGCGTTCTGTAATGATGTAAAAGCGTAAAAATGTGAATCTGTAAAATTATGCGGAGGATTTGGGCTTTATGTGGGCTCTTATCTTTTTGGGTGTGTCCCATTTTTTTTAATTGTTGAATGCTTGTCAAATTTTGTTGCTGATTTTTATGTCATTTTTTGTGTTTGAGGTTTTGGTTTCTCTTTAGTTGGAAGGAACATGATGATGGTAGATGAACATTGTCTTCCCTTACGTCGAAGAGGGCGGAAAAAAGGGGCTTTAAATAAAACAACAAAGCGATTTAATGAAGCTCTTTTGACAGCGGCGGAGCAGGCTGGATATCACTATGGTGAAGATGGGCTGGTGTCTTATCTTCAGTATCATGCTCTCAATAATCCCGTACCGTTTTTTTCGCTTCTTGCAAAAGTGTTGCCTCTTCAGGAGGCTGGAGAAGGGCAGGTTAAAACAGTTTCGCGTATCGAGATTGTACCAGTGAATGCAAAAAATAGCGGACCGGAGAAGCATAATACCTCGATAACTGAGGCTTGTGATATTGAAAAATGTTAGGCTTGGGTGGGTGATATCTTGGAAGGGGGCTGCTTTGGTGATTGCCTATCTTGAAGGGATTGAAGCGGAGGCTATCGTGCTTGTGGGCGCTCGTGATACTGGGAAGGGGCTTTGGTGAATGATGCTGTAAGGGACCGTGTGCTGGAGGGAATTTGGTGCAGGGTATTTGTGTGGTGGATATGGAACAGTGTTTTGATGGGTGGGGGGCATGAAACTTGAGAGAAGTGTTATGCTTGCGGGATGCATGTGTTTTGGTGGGGGTATCTTGGGGGATAAAGTGTGAGGATTGGTGATGCTTGAGAGGCATGATCTTGGAGGATGTTGGGCTTTGGATATGCCTGAGAGCCATGTGCTGAGGCTATGATTTGGTTGAGGGGATACCGTGCTTGTGGTTGGGGGATGACAGGCGCGGTGTTTGAGGGGGTGGGGCTTTTGTGCCTTGGGGGCTTGGGGCGCATAGGTGGGGTCAAGGGGATCTCATGCAAAAAAGTGAAATTTATTGAATATTAGGATGAAGAAAAGATAAAGCGCTGCTTTTGAGAAGGGCGTTTTTCGTTCAATTGCTCTTTTCGTTCAATTGCTCTGGGATCATTAAACTTGGGATAAGCAAAAGGGTGCAGCGCAATTATTGCTAAAGTATGAAAATTTATAATGACAACTGTTCAGAAAATTTCTCAAAAAATTGAGCAGAAAACGGCTCAAGTGGCTCTTATTCCAAAGCTTATTCCTGTCTTTACTGGAAATGCCGATGTGCGAGCCGCTTGGGGAGGACGCGGTTCTGGAAAAACACGTTCTTTTGCTTTGATGTCTGCTGTGGTGGGATATCGCCATGGAATGGCTGGAGAACGCGGGATTATTCTTTGTGCACGGCAATTTCAAAATTCTCTTAATGAAAGTTCTTTGGAGGAAATTAAACGCGCTATCGAATCTTATCCTTTTTTACAAGACTATTATGAAATCGGCGATAAATATATTAAGTCAAAAGATGGACGGATCGTCTATGTGTTTGCTGGGCTTGATCGCAATATCGCAAGTATTAAATCAATGGGGCGCGTTTTCCTTTGTTGGGTCGATGAAGCCGAGCCCGTGACAGAAACTGCTTGGCAAACACTTATTCCAACTTTGCGCGAAGAAGGAAAAGATTGGAATGCAGAATTATGGGTGACATGGAACCCATGCCATGAAAATGCAGCCGTGGAAAAACGTTTCCGAAATGTCGATAATCCTCATATCAAAGGGGTGGAAATCAATTGGCGTGATAATCCGCAATTTCCTGAAAAACTCAATCGTGATCGAATGGACGATTTGCAGCAAAGACCAGAGCAGTATAACCATATTTGGGAAGGCGAATATCTCCAAGCTGTCCAAGGGGCTTATTATCAGAAATGTCTTCTCGAAGCCGAAATGGAAGGGCGGATTACAACTGTTCCACGTGATCCTTTGATGCAGGTGAGAATCTTTTGGGATATCGGGGGAACAGGAGCAAAGGCCGATGCTACCGCATTGTGGGTGGCGCAATTCGTTGGACGGGAAATCCGAGTGCTCGATTATTATGAAGCCCAAGGACAACCTCTCTCAGAGCATGTGGGCTGGGTCTTTCAAAGGGGATATGAAAAGGCTCTTATGGTCTTGCCTCATGATGGCGCAACAAAAGATCGTGTCTATAATGTGAGTTTTGAAAGTGCCCTTCAACAAGCCGGTTTTCAAACCAAAATAATTCCTAATCAAGGAACAGGCGCTGTGAAAATGCGTATCGAAGCCGTAAGGCGGTTGTTTCCTGCACTATGGTTTAATCGTGAAACGACATGTGCGGGCAGAAAAGCGCTTGCTTGGTATCATGAAAAGCGCGACGAACAGCGCAATATCGGACTAGGCGCTGAACATGATTGGGCAAGCCATGGGGCCGATGCCTTTGGACTGATGTGTGTGGCTTATGAACAGCCAAATGCTAAAGCGCGAAAAAAACCTTATCGCTCGTTTCACCATTCTCAAACTTCATGGATGGCTTTTTAATGAATATGTCTACAGATTCTTCTTTTAATCAAATCGAAACGCTTGAAAATCAAGCACTATTTAAAAAACTCGTGGGTTGGTATCAGGATGATATTGATCATGTCGAAAAATGGCGAAAAAATGCCCAGGAAGATTACGATTTTTATAATGGACGGCAATGGAATGAGCAAGACTTGGCTGTCTTAAACGAACAAAACAGACCGGTCATGACTTTTAACCGTATTGCACCTTTAATTAATGCCGTGATTGGGGCTGAGCGCAATAATAAAAGACAAGTTCAATTTATTCCACGACAAGAAGGAGCAGCTTTTGCGAACCAGATTCTGACAGGGGCGGCTGAGTGGTTTCGTGATGAAGCTGACGGGGAATACGAAGATTCCGATGCTTTTCAAGATGCAATTATTTGCGGAATGGGCTGGACAGATACACGCCTTGATTATGAAGAAGATCCACAAGGAAAACCAATCATTGCACGCTTAGACCCGATGAAAATGGTGTGGGATGCAAGTGCTGTCAAGCCTAATCTCATTGATGCACAACGCTTATGGTATATTGATGAAAAACCCCTTGCTGTGGCGCAGGAAATGTTTCCCAATGTTCATTGGAGCGATCTTAATGCTGATTGGGTTAAACATCAGAGTTTTTTACATTCAACCAGCGATGGGATGACACAAAGTTATCAGTCCGAGAGGGGGTATCAAGGAGAAGAGGGGAGCGGCTATCAACGTCCTAAAATGGTGACATTGGTAGAATGTCGCTGGTTTGAACGCGAGGTGGTTTATAAAGTTCTCGAGCCTCTAAGTGGAAATTTTGTCGATTATTCAGAGCAGGATTTCCAAAATTTAAGCAAAACCTTTCCTCATGTCCAGGCAACAAGGTTGAACAGAAAAATTGTCAAACGGGCATTTTTAGGTAGAAAGCTGCTTGAAGCGCCTGATAAGCCCTTGGTTCCACCCAATCAATTGGGATGGGAGTGTATTACCGGTACTTTTGATAAGTTAAGCCGGCAATTTTACGGAATTGTTAAGCCAACAAAAGATCCGCAACGGTGGGCAAACAAATATTTTAGTCAAGTGATGCATTTGCTCAATAGCCAATCAAAAGGCGGAATTATGGCAGAACGCGATGCTTTTGATGATGATCGACAAGCTCTCGAGAGTTGGGCTAGAGCCGATAGTATTACTTGGTTGAAAAGTGGTGCTGTGTCTGGGGGAAGAATCCAACCTAAACCCGTGGCACAATTTCCGCAAGGGTTTTTCCAATTGTTTAATGAAGCAAAGAGCGCTCTCGAACAGGTGACGGGGTTGTCTTCTGAATTTATTGGGACGCGAGCTGTCAATCAGCCTGGCATTCTTGAACAACAACGGCGACAATCGTCACTTAATCTTTTAGCTTCCTTTTTTGATGGGTTGCGTCGATATCGGCAACGACAGGGAAAAATTATTCTCTATCTTATTCAAAATTATCTGTCCGATGGGCGGTTGGTGCGTATTGCCGGTGATGAAAATGCCCAGTATGTGCCGCTGACACGCGAAATGGTGACAAGCTTGGAATATGATATTGTCGTGGATGATGCACCAACAAGTCTTAATGAAAAAGAGCGTACTTTTGCACTGATCATGCAATTGCTGCCTTTGATGCAAAATTTTGCAACGCCTGAGATTATGCTCGATCTCTTACGCTATTCGCCTTTACCGGCTTCACTTATTCATAAAATTGCGATAAAGGCGCAAAACTCTTTTCAAGAAGAGCAAAATGCCTCAGCGCAGATGGGGGATAATGTGGGGGCAGACCAGATAATGCAGATGTTGCAGACACTAAAGGCTCAATAATAGGACACTTTGTCATGCGTGACTTCTGATAAACGCCATATATCATAAATTGCTTATCGATTTTCGTAGTGCATGGGCTCCCTTTTCTCAAAAGAACTGTTTTGTAGGGCAGGACTGTTGGGAAAAGCAGGGTGGAGAAGGAGTTTTGCTGTCATGGTGGGGGAGCCATGGGGGAATGCTGGTGCTAAATGATGAGAGAGCATTGAGGGGTAAATGCTTATGGGCTGTTTTATCTGAAAAATTTGATTTTATTGTTAAAAAAAAGAGAAGGCTAATGTCATGGATCAAGAACACTTAACGCCGGCAGAACAAAACCAATTGAAACAAGATTTTCTGGTCTCAACACAAGAGGGAGAAGATGGTGAAATTGGAAGAGAAGAAAAAACTCTTGAAGATAATTTTCAAGGGCAAATGCATCAACAACAGGACTCTTCGCAAAAGGCTGGAAAAGAGGTTCAAGGGGGAGAAGATGCTCCACCAGATCCACAAAAAGACTTTATGGGCTATATGCAATGGTTGGGAAAAACACTCCAAAAACAAGGGCTTGTACATGAAAAACAACAGCCTTCTCTTGCTTTGGAAGCAGAACAGTTGCATGCGTTTTTTCAGCAGTCTGTTGCCAGTGTTAAACAAAAGCATGATGATTTTGATCAAGCAGCTGATTTTATTTATGAAACGCGGGCTAAACAGTTGGCAGCTTGTGCTTCGCTCTATCCTGAGATGGCCGATCCCAAAAATATTGATGCGTTGATTGGTGATGAGTTGAAGCAGATCTTGCGCGATTGTGCGCAAAAAAATCAAAATCCGGCTGAAGTGATTTACTCTATTGCACAAAAAATTGGCTACACAAATGTTCCCAATAACATGGGTGAAAATTTACAGGAAAGACACAATTCTGCACGTACTCTTGCTGCTTATAACGGCTTGACGCCAAATGGGCCGATTTCTTTGGATATGCTTGATAAAATGTCAGAAGCAGAGTTTAGCGCTTGGGTTTCTGAACCTAAAAATAAAGCTGCTTTTAATCGTTTAATGGGTGGGAGAGAATTTTAAAAACAAGAATGTGGCAGGTGCTTTTTGCGGGAACGTGGAGCGGCTTTTGGCGCAGGAGAATGCGGGGGGATTTCTCAAACACGGATGTGGAGAGGAGAGCTCTTATAAGGGGGAGGCAGACGCTAACAGAAATTAGATAAAACTCACGAACAACATATTCACCATTTGAAATGAAATGTGGTGTTTTAACAACCGGCGCTTTGCCGGGTTTTTTATGTCAATAAAACTTTTAGAGGACAAAATGACTGTAACTTATATCGGACTTAATGACCCAATGGCAGTGCGCACATGGTCTAAATTACTAAACCAAGAAGTCTCAAAAGCACTTCCAATTGCACCGTTGATTGGAAATGATTCAAACAGTATCGTACAATTAAAAGATGAAACTACGAAAGCAAGTGGGGATGCTATTAGCTTTAATTTGCGTGTGCAGTTGCTAGGCGATGGGGTGAGCGAAGGGCAGACATTGGAAGGCAATGAAGAAGCTTTACAGTTTCTCAATGATCGCTTGGCAATTAATGAACTCGTTCATGCTGTGCGTGTCAAAAATGAGGGAACGATTGATCAACAACGAATTCTTCATGATTTGCGCACCGAGGCAAAAAATGGTTTGGTTGATTGGTATGCAGATCGTCTGAGTATGATGTTCTTCATTCAAGTTTGCGGGTATACCGCAAAAACAATTAACTTTGAGGGACGTACGATTACTCTTAAACCTGTCCATTATGGGTTTAATGCGCCAACGGCACCAACCAATAAACGCGTGGTACGTCCTAATGATAAAGCAAAAGATGAGGACTTAAAAGAAGACGATGTTTTTGATCTCAGCTTGATTGATAAAGCAGTTGAACGGGCTAAATTGGCAAATCCTAAAATTAGACCTGTGCGGCTCGATGGGGAAAATGTCTATGTGCTTTATCTCCATCCAACCCAAGTGACACAATTGCGAACCAATACAGATGCGGGGCAATGGCTCGACATTACCAAGGCAATCTATAGTGGAAGTCGTATCAAAAATCCGCTCTATGATGGATCGTTGGGCATGTATAATGGTGTGGTTTTGCGCGAAGCTGAACATATTACCGAAGGGGTTGAATCTGGGACGGCAAATAAAGCTGTGCCAAATGTGCGTCGTGCTGTTCTGCTTGGTGCGCAGAGTGCTGTGATTGCTTTTGGTAAAGATCGAGGAGCAACACGCTATAAATTGGTGGAAGAACTCTTCGACTATGAAAGAGAATTCGGGGTCGCGGCAAAAACCATTATTGGTATGAAAAAAACTTGCTTTACCTTGCCAGGAAGTACGCAAGGGGCTCAGGATTTTGGCACTATTGTCATCCCAACTTATGGAGCACCCGCTTAAAGCGAATTTTTGCTCTCTTCCCCCAACAAGAGGGATCTGTTGGGGGAAAAATTTAAAATGCTTCCAGAAACAAGGACAGGCTTATGACCACTTTATCCACTGATCCCCAAAATCTAAACCTTACACATTCAGATCATTCTAAAACTTTTGCTTATATGGTCGCGCTTATTCAAGATGAAATTGACGATACAACAGCGGAATATTCCCTGCAAATTCAAGATTCAATTTTTACGGCTTTGCGTTTGTGTGAACGCGAACCCTTTTTCTTTAATGAAAAAAGAGAAAGGACGTTTAAAACACAAAGTGGTAAAACATGGTATGGGCAAGAAGAGGGGGTTTTTATTGAATCAGAAAAGAGTTTGGAGGGCGTCTTTTTAGTAACAAAGGATGCAACACCAACAAAGTTGTTCTTTAAGCCCTTGGAAGTGTTGCATCAACAATATGGTATGCATCCTGCGCTAGGAACGCCATTCTTTTATACGTACCTTGATCAAAAAATAGGACTCTTTCCAACACCAGAACATGTGGAAACTGTACAGCTTTCTTATGCTCCTGTTCATTTTGCTGATGAACAGTTGAGAGAAGACGATAATCCTTGGTTGATTTATGCTTTTGATCTTATTAAAGCACGGGCAAAATATGAACTTTATAAAAATATTCTTAAAGATCCTGAATATGCCGCCGTTTCTTTCAGAGATTTTCAAGAACAGCTTCAAGCTTTGCGCATTGAAACATCGCGCCGAAAAGGTTTTTCAAAGATTCGCCCAATGCGTTTTTAAAAGACTTTTTTCCAAATCGTTTATGGCTGGCGTTGAAGGTTGGTTTGGCACTGGTGGCTGGTTTGTCGCTTATGGTTGGATGCGCGTTGGGTGTTGATGGTGAAGGGCTGGTGGATGGCGTTGGGGTGGCTATTATTTATGGTATCGTTTTTTCGGTGTGTTAAACAACTTTAGGTTGTTTGTTTTGTTGAATTTTATGCCTTTAGAGTTTTAAGGGCTTTTGTGGTTTTTATTATCAATAAGCCTTGGTGTTTTGAATGGCACTGGGCTCTTCAAAGATTTTATGGGGGTCTTGATGGCTTTTTTCCCAATCGCTGATTATCGACCCGATGTGGCGGATATCAATGGAATTTTTACCGATGAACTTGTTAATGTGCTCCCGGCGGATGGCTCCTATATCCCTATGCCAAGTTTTGAACCTTTATCAGAGCCTTGTCCGGAGCCAATCTTAGGCACTCTTGCGGTTAAAACAAAAAATGGGGTTTCTATTATTGTCGGGACAAGAGATAAAATCTACTTACTTGATAATACAACAATGAACTGGAAAGATATTAGCCAAAAAGGAAAATCTTATCTGGCTAATGTTGATGCTCCGTGGTCTTTTGCTTTGTTTGGTGATTTTATCATTGCGGTGAATGCCAATGATAAACCACAAGTGATTGATATTAACCATGATAAAACATTTAGAAATTTAGGAGGAAATCCACCACAGGCAGGGGTTGTTCGAATCTGGGGAGATTTCGTTTGTTTGATGAAATTAACCGAGCATCCAAGAAGGGTTCATTGGTCTGGATTAAATGATGCTGAATTTTGGACCGTGGGGAAAAAAAGTTGTGATTATCAAGATTTTCCTGATGGCGGATTCGTCCAAGGGGCAACGGAGACAACAAATCCAATTATCTTTATGCGTTCTGCAATCTATGCCGGTTCTTTTATCCCTGGCTCTAAGATTATTTTTAGTTTCCAAAAAATCCACGATAAACGAGGCGCAAAAAATGCTGAATCAATTGTTTGTAGAGGCGATTTAGCATTCTTTGCCGATGAGGGCGGGTTTTATCAAATAACAAATGAGGGACAGATTATACCCATTGGGTTCGAAAAAGTCGATCGAACGATGACCGCAAAATCAAGGAAGGATAATCTGTACACTCTATCTGCTGCTATCGATGGGGTGTATAATCGTGTTTATTGGATGGTTGATTCTGATGAGAATCTTCATAAACGTATCTTGCTCATTTATGATTGGGGGTTGCAAAAATGGACAAAAGCTCTCGTCGATATCAAAATGGTATTGCCTATTTTCTTAGCCGGAACAACCCTGGAAGGTCTTGATTTTGTGACTAAGAATATTGACGATTTATCCTTTTCTCTTGATAGTAAAGCTTGGAAAAATGAATCGCCTATTCTGGGGGCATTTGATCAACAGGGAAGACTGGGTTCGTTTTCTGGGTGTCCTATGGCTTGTGTTGTGACATCACAAGAAATGGGGCAGACAAATGGCATGATAACACGGGTGAAAAATATTATGCCTCAAGTCAATAGTGGAAAGTTTTATTTGTCTGTGGGAATGCGCTTTCGACAATCTCTTGAAGAGGAAACTGTTTGGTTACCAGAAAAACAGCCTTCTTATAATACTGGACAAATTCATTGTCGCGCAAGGGCACGGTTTTATCGCTTTAAATTGCGTATTCCTGAAGGGGTGAATTGGACTCATGTCACTGGATTTGATGTGGAATTGACGCAGGCCGGCATGCGATAGGCATGCCCTTTTGTAATACCATGCGATAGGCTCAAGCCTCTATTATTAAAGAACAAATGCCCCATAGGCTTCCCAAACCTTTATAAACAAAGGCACAAGGTGGTGCGTTATGTTTCATGCTTTTCTGCGATAAAGGAAAAATAGGCAGCACCATGGTTTATTTTTATAAAGAAGAAAGTTCCTCCTTTGTTGTGACAAAGGGATGATGGAGACTTTTTTCTTTTATTGTGCGGGGGGCATGGAATGCGTGAAATGCGTAGGGGGATGTTATTTGAGGGGAGATGAGTGACACAGCTAAAAGAGCTAAAATTATGATGCAAGAGAGTCAAGATTTATATTCTGCTCATCTGACAGAGCGGTGGCCATGGGAAAAAATAGCTCCCTATCAAGAGGCTCTCAATACTGCATTGAAAAAATATGTTCAGCGCTTTCCGGATGATGTTTGTCTGGAAAAAATTGCTGAAGAAATCGCTACAGGACAAGCACAATTGTGGCTTGTCTTAAAAAATAAAATCCAATTTAGTGCTTTTGCAATTACCAAAGTTGAAATAACCCATACGGGGAAAAAATGCGTCATTCTCTCTGATCTTGCTGGAGAGGGAGGGCTGAAATTGGTCAAGTTGATTGATGAAGTCGAAAAATGGGCGCGAACAATTAATGCTGAAGAAATGCACATGTTTGGAAGAACTGGATGGGCGAAAAAGCTCGCTCATCACGGATATTCTCGTAATCTTATTCAATATAGAAAGGTTCTGAACCCATGAGTAGAAAAACCACACCTCAAGTGCAGACAACAACACAAACAAATGCTCCACCTGCTTGGGCGGCTGATATTCTTAAACAAGCCAGTGCTGATGCACTTGGACTTTATAATAAGGGAATTGGCGGAAACGTTTATCAGGGAGACAGAGTCGCTGGTCTTAGCAATATGACAAAAAATGCGCTGACCGGTTTACAACAAGCAGCAGGGCTCTATAACAATCCAACGGTAACGCAATGGTTGAGTGCACCAACCAACAGCGCTACAAATCTTTCCGGTATGGCTAAGGGAAGCTGGATTGGAAGCAATAGTAAATTTAATACTGCATTGCAAAATGCTCTGAATAAAACGTCCGATGCAATTAATCAATCGATGTCGGGAGCAGGACGTTATGGCTCTGGGGCTCATACTGGTGTGCTGGCCGATGAGTTAGGCGCCTTGGCAACAAATGCTGCAGCACAGCAATATAATCAAGATATTAACAATATGATGAATGCAAACCAGATGATTGATCGCTCTCAGAATGATCAAGTTAATGCGGCAAATAGCTATTATCAAGGACAGAGTAACGTGCAAAGCAATGCTTTGAAAGGGGGTATGATTCAAGATATAAACCGCCAAAATGTCTTAGATGCTGAACGCCAAAAATGGTCAGAAAAAGATAATCAAGATTGGAACCGATTGCAAAGTTTGTTACAGGTAGGAACACAGGCTGCTGGAAATTACGGAACGACTTCAGGAAAATCCACGACAATGCCTTCTGTGACAAAAGATCCATTGCGTGATGCGCAGCAAGTACTTGGATTGGTCGGAGGAATTTTAGGGCTTTGTGATGTGAGAACAAAAGAAAATATTATCCCTGTGGGGCAGAAAAAGGGATATCCACTTTATACCTTTAATTATAAGGGAAATCCACAACGTTATCAGGGCGTTATGGCGCAAGATGTGTTGCGTGTGAACCCTGAAGCTGTTTATGTCAATGCGAAAACAAAGTTATTGCATGTTGATTATGACAAAATAGGACTGAAAATGGAAAAAATGAAAGGGGAGAAAATACCGGCATCTAAAAATAAAATTGCGGCTTTCTTTTCTTCATTTTTTGCTCGCTTTCCCTTTTTGAATAAAGAGTATCTTTTATGAGTTCGATTTATGATTGGTCAATTGTTGCATCAGAAAATGCTTATGTCGACGAGAATATAAACTGGGCAGAAGGGCAACCGCCAAGCACAGTCAATGATAGTGCTCGCGCTATGATGCAACGCATCAAAGAATATTTGTTGGATAATGGAGGCGGGATTGAAACACAGTTTACTGTCGATGTGGAAAACGAGAGAACGTCACTTCGTTTGGCAACAAAGTCTTTTTTTGAGACTTATATGGATGGCATTGTTGTGCGCTTTAAAGCACAAGGCGTCAACAGAGGAATAACAAATATTTCTTTAAATCAATTGCTACCACGACCAACTTATATGGCAACGCCAGAGGGTATTATGCCTTTAAAGGGCGGAGAAATTCAAAAAGGGGGACTTTATGAAATTGTCTATACGCGTGATATTGCCGGAAAAAATGCTGATGGCTGGTTTTTAACCAATCCTACTATAAAACTTCCTGAAATTCCGCCCTTTCCTCCTTTGCCTGAAACTTTTTCTTCTGGATTTATCGGGACTTTTGCTACAGAAAAAATACCCTCTGGATGGTTACTGTGTGATGGTAAAGAATATTCGCGAAGGAACTATGCCAATCTCTTTGCTGTTCTGGGAGAAACATGGGGAAAAGGAAATGGGCAAACAACATTCAATGTTCCCGATTTGCGTGGAATGTTTTTACGGGGGCTCGATAGTGGAAAAGCAATTGATAAAGGACGTCGCTTGGGAAGTCGACAAGAAGAGTCTTTTAAATCTCATACCCATGAAGGAAAAACAGATTCGACAGGTAACCACCAGCATAGTTATCCAATGATTGAAAAGGTAGTTTGGGATATGAATCACGGTGAATATTATAGAAATCTGGCTCAAGTCTACAATAAAGATCGGTTAACGAAGGCTGCGGGAGAGCATGAACATAAGGTCTTGTTGCAAAAAACAGGGGGAGATGAAACACGCCCCGTCAATATGGCGGTGGTTTATGCTGTCAAAGCCTGAGAATGAAAGCTTTGAGAGAAAGATAAAAATACTTACAAAATATTTGTTATGAAAAAAAGTCTTATTGAATATAAAGTCTTATAGAATATATTGTGTAGAAAGTTTTGAGGCGCTTTAGAAAAAAACTCAACTCTCTTTATTTTTTTATTTTTTGTGCTGCCTTTGTTGGATGTCTAAAGGTAAGTTTGCCTATTGTTCGTTAGAGGATCAAGACAGTGATTATTGAAGGTAGGGGGAGAACAAAAACCCTTTCTTTATTCATAGAGTTTTTGCTGAGGAATAAAGACTTTATCCAAAATGCTTCTCTCTTGTGGTATCGTGATACATTATTAAAGCGTTGGGTTTAAAGCGCTGCTGTGCGATGACAAAAAGCCCATGGGTAAAATTTATTCTATTATGTTATGCCGTCAAACACCGTCATAAAAACACTATTATTGAAGCTGGTGATATAAGGAAAATAAGACATACAATACTTGATCCATTTAAGTATTGAAGAGACATCTATTCAGTGGAGGGCTTGCTTGGTTAAGCCTTATGCAAGTGAATCATATAAGTGAGCAGCAGACGGAATCCCTTCAGAGTAGTTGGATTGTTTTATAAACCGATGTGGGGCTAAAATCTTTGTCTTTTGAGGTGGCGGGAAGAGGTCAACGGATATGTTTATTTAAAGCGAGAAAAGGCAAAATGGTACTCTCCCTCTTTTGGGTAGAGCGTGTATGCAAAAAGCATTCTTTTTTTCAAAATGGGCGCTGGGTTTGCGAAGTCTTTTGGCGATGCGTTTAACACATGGTGAGTAATTGACTCTCTTAGATGCATTTTGTACTTGTCAGGAAACTTCTTGAAACAGAATGAGAGTGATACGAGAAAATCTGTAAGACAATGGTTTATCCTGTTGTGTCGTAAAATACCATTGTTTGAGATGCGGTTAAAATTTTATGCATGGGGTGTTTTTCATCTGTACGTATTCCTAAAGCAGTGTTGTTTGTAGAGTAACTCTGGACAGGGGATGCATGACAAGGATACATTTGAAGGTAAGCCAAGTTAAATCTGTTAGATACGAAGCCAGATTGTTGACAGATTGTTGTTTATTGATTGGTATTGTTTGAAGACCGGTGGAGCGGGCTTTGTCCTTTTGGGGAAAGCTAACACAGCATGCAAGGTGATCATGCATTTTTCTTGGTTTCAGGTGATAAAATTATCATTTTAGGTGAAAAACGGAATATAATCTAAAAAATACCTTGTAAAAATTTTCGATGAGGAAATTTTTTTTCAAAAGCCTTTCATATAGTTGTCTGAGGTTTTCTGAGAAATGCAAGAGCCGTACAACGGAAAAAGATATTCAAATGCTTAATACGCGTTTAGCTTATCAAAAAGGGGGATATAATGGCACTTTTTCCATTTTCTATTGCTGATATTGATGATCCTGAATGTATTCGTGTGGTTCTTTATGCTAGCGGAAGAATGGGACATGCTCCTTTGAATGCTCTGTTGAAGCAAACACGTCAAGATCTCCAATGTTTTGATAAAATACAGACTCAAAATATTCTCCAACTTACACAGCGTTTGGATATTTTAGAACAACAATTGAAAACGATTATCAGAGATCTTGAAGATGTGAAACACAAACAAGACGCTGAAGAAGCGGATAAAAGTAAAACGATGGGTGATTAACCATCTCGATTTGTGTCTCTATGGGATTTAGCTCCTTTAAAGCAGTGAGATAGATAGTTGTGAACAGGATAGTTATTTGCCTGTCCATAGAGCATTTATTTTTTTGATCAACCAAAAATGAAAAAGAGGTATTCTATAATGAAAAAATTGATTTTAATATTTTTAGCTTTGTGTCTTACTGGACCAGCTTCTGCACGTCCGTGGACTATTTCAGATGATTGTTCAGATATCGGTGGAACAATGGTTCGCTCACAAATCATCAATAATATTTCTGTAATTCCATATAAAAATTTGCAAGGGGTAAATATTCTCTCTGTTTTAGAAACGAGGCCTACAGAAGAGCCAGAAATGTCAAAAATTGTAGGAAGAACATTTCATATTCAAAGTCCTGAGATTGTTGAGCTGGCCTATAGAGCTTACAGTACATCGCAATTCGTTGATATTTGTTATAGAAGTAACTATTCAATCAATGTTATTCGAGGGCTGAGAGTGCGTGATAATTAAGCGTATTATCTGTATTCGTTGTGACTTAAATAGGCGATGCTTGGAAAATGGTCAATCTTCTACACTAAGGCTATTTTAACCCTAGCAGTTTTCTGATTTACAGTTTTTACTCAGAGTATAATCGTTCATGTTTTACAGAATTCATGAGTTATCGGTATTGAGGATCTATCTTAAGATATTCAACTACAGTTGATTCTATTTTAAACTGAGTGATTTTGTATCAATCGTCGTTTGAGCTTAGATGGCAATTTCATTCTAGCGTTTGGTGTTAGACAAATTTAAGCTTAGTGAGGCTGTAAATACGTGTCTTAATTGTCTTTGTTGACAGTATGCCGCTTGCGATAGGCAATAAATCATAGACACATTTTGAATCCGTAGAATGCACGTACATTAACAATGGCAGACATTGTCAGTGGTAGATATCGCCAATGGTAGAGCTTGTGCATGCGGTGTTTTGTTGTGTGCATGAGTCATCATTCACGCGGCATCAATAAGGGAAGGCTTTGCTGTAGAGCCTGTAAAATAAATCGTGCAACAGCGGGGATAGAGGTAAGAATAGACTGAGATGAGGCAGTCTTATCACGGGCTAAAGCTGGTTAAAATTCTCGTCTTTAAGGAGGCGAGGAGGTTAAAAATATCCATTAGATTGCATGGGGATGCATTTCATGTCCGTTGCAATAAATTTAAAAGAGGTAAATTATGAAAAGCTTTTTGAAAAAAATATCCATCGTTTCGGTGATAATAGCATTAACAACAGGTGTTTCTCATGCTGGAGTTTATGAACAAAACGGTTATCTTAATTCGGTTCAAGTCGTTAGCGCAGGAGCACAATGTCTCCTAGAGCTCAGATACGGTATCAGCCCTACTTCAGACATTCAAAAAGGTGTTTGGGGCTGTGATAACATTGTTGGAAAAAGTATTTTGGATTTGGCAAAAACCGCAGTCATTTTGAACCGAAAAGTAATGGTTATTTTTGAAGCGGGTAATGTGCCAGCAAAAAGGGTTTTAGCCATCACTTTAAAATAAGATCAATAGGGGTTTTTCTCCCTTTTTATATCTGTAACGCTTCAAGAGGTTACAGGTATAAAATATGGAGTGTATATCAAAGGTATAAAAATGTTTCAAAGAGCATTCTCAGTATTTTTAGTGACAGTTTTATTTTTTTTCTTTTCAGATGTAAATCTGTCATATGCTATTGATCCTCCCCATATGGTTTTCCGTATAGATGATCGCTCTCCATCTGTTATATTCTTTGGAGGAGGTTTTGCCCCTTGGGGGGATGATCAGGATATCATACATCATGTAACTGGGCACTCTCTTGCTCAACAGACTTCAGCATTTGTGTCTACAACTGCAAATATGGATGCAGTTTACAGAATGGCGCGGCAACAGATTGCTAATAATCCTGATGAAACGTACTGGCTATATGAAATTATTCCAGATATAAATTTTTATTATGTTCCTAACTCACTCTTTGATACAGCCATGTCTGCTGACAACGTTGTTCAACATGAACAAGTTATGGATCTTTATTATGCATATTTATGGCAGGATGAATGGGCTTCGCTGGGGGCAATCAATACAAATCATATATACTCTGCAAGAAGTATTATGCGGCAAGCGAATGGTGATATTGTCATTGGTCCTAGAACCTTTAATTCTCTTTTTGTTGCCGCTCCATCACAAGTAAATTCGGGGACACTTCCTTCACAAGATTACACTTTTTTATCAGCTTATTATTCTGATAGCGAGGATGCGTTATCTCCAATGTCACTGGCATTTCTTGTAGAATCCTGTAACAGCTCTTCATCCAGTGGTCATATGGAGCGTTCTGGGGATTCTTCCTGCAGCACATACAAACATTCTGTTGATGATATTATGTATAAAATGAATCTATGGTATGAAGCTCTTTAAAGAATTACAGCTATATCTTGCTATTTAATCAAAAACAAAAAAGTAGGAAGATAGTGCATTTCTGTTTTATTTGATTGGTTCTGATGCGTATAGTGCGTAGGGCAGAGAAAATTTTTCGGTATTATGAAGTGTGATAGGGGTGCTATAAAGCATAGGTGTGACATCATCAAAAATGGAAGCGTTGATTTAACAGTATTTGTTTACCTCGATTAGAAAATCCGTTTTTTTCTTTGTTTGGAGTTTTACATCAATAATTTCTTATCTTGTTGTCGTGCTGCTTTTTGAGAGTGCGGTGATAGAAGGCATGTAAGTTTTATATATTGAAGTGTTTGTGTGTGGTGAATATGGGGAGTGTTTTTTTCGTCATGTGATGAACTCTTCGGGCGGTGGGGATTTTGTCCATAAAGCGTCATAAAATATCGCTTTTTGTTCTATGGTGATAGAGATCCCATGAGGGGAAAAGACAAAGGGGAAAGTCAAGTGGATTTTGCGAGCCAATCATGTAAACTGGAACGAATTCCATGCGGATATAAATCAGGTTCTGTTTGTTGCATATAGCGCTATTTGTTGCATAACTTGTGATAGCCAATTCTCTAAATAAAGGGATTTGACCGGTAGCAGAAAAAAGGAATCATTACGAGACAGTAAGTGTGCTTGTTTCAGAATGTCTAATGCTTTTGCATGACAAAGGAACGCGAAACTCTGTCACGCCTTCCTTTCATATTTTCGAGTTCAGGGGTGTCCATATATTTTCTTCAACTTGATTTTTATGCATTGGACACAAGGGAATTGGATGCAAGGGAGTTGAAGGCTAGGGAGTTGAAGGCTAGGGAATTGGATGCAAGAGATTGAGATATAAGAGATTTGGATACAAGAGATTGGGATGAACATTTTTGGGATAAGCAAAGCTAATATGTTACACTCGTTGTTTTACAGCGCGTTTGATAAAAAGCTAGGACATCTTTCCAATCCATTATGTGTGTAACTTTAAGGCGTTGTTTTCTTAAGAGAGTGCAGAGCTTTTTTTGTTGCTTGTCAATCAACATCAAATTTCAAAGCTGTAGCATGTTTGAGAGAAAGAAGAATGATAGCCTTACGGATTCAGAAGGGCAAAACTCTCTGAGCGATTCCAGCTTTTGTAAGCTAGACTTTATATATGCCAGATGAGGGCTGTATTTGAGTGATTTCTGAAATAGGAAGACAACCTTATTGAGAAAAAATATAAAGGCATATCAATCACTCTTCGGACTATCATCTTTTTCCTTTATAATTTTCAAAACTATCTATAGCAATATTATTTAAATAATGAAGATAATGCCTTATGCTTTTATGTATCGTGTGTCTTCTTGGGATCATGCCTCTCACATAAAAACAGAATGCCTCAAATATTAAAATATTATTTGTCTCCGAATATACATTTATTGCATATTCATGGACTTGTTTTTAAAGAGATATCCCACTCCCAAGTCCCTTTTACAAGAACACTCGTCAATGGTATAGGGGTAAAGCCCCTATGAAATGTATAAAACTTATAAGGTATCTCCCTCATCTTTATGCTTCATAAAAGTGCAGGTTGGTACTCTCATATATTTTTCCAGTTTCCAATGTTACGAAAGCCTTGGTTCGTGAGACGATTCATAAGAGGCATATGCCTTTTTTGTACAGTTTTTAATCCACATGCCAGTTCCGCTTGTAACTTGTAAGCGACATGGTTTTGGTTGATTTAACATAAACAGGTTTGGAATGAGAGAATCCTATGGTGTTCGGGTTTCTCATTCAACGTGCAAAACAATAAATACTCTTTGTAAATCAATGTGATGTGTTTTAACAAAGACGAATTGTTTATAGATCCGCATGGATGAAGAATCTTCGTCTTTAAAAGTGGTGAGAGAAAATCATCAGCCCTATTTTTTCATAAAGGGCATGAGAAAAGTGTTTCATAAGAATTTTATACGATAAGAATTATACGGTAAAAAAGAGAGTCTTTTGACATAAGAGTCTTGATCGTTTGCGGCTATAACCTGTATTGTGTACACAGATACTTCTATCATTTTTTGCTGTAAAAGCTTCTCTTGGGATATTAAAGGGTATAATCTTTATGGAAAAAAGAATCCGAGCAAGACAAAAGGCTTATTTCAAAAGATTATATCGCAAGATTGCTTTTGTTTGCATAATACTTTTTTGTATAGTGTTTTTGTGTTTTGTTGTTGCAAAGGTGGTTAGTTATTTTTCTTCTCATAAAAAAGTAACACAACAAGCACCCGTTGAATTGGTTATTCCTGTTTTTGATCTACGCGTATATTGCAAGGAAATTGCTGCTTCCGTTATGCCTGATATGAAAAGAGAGGTTTATCAGCATTGTCTTAATTTGGAAAGTGAGGCCTATTTTGCTATTCGTGAAATGTGGGATAAGCTTTCTGATAGTGCTAAAAAACAATGTTTGACGAGGGTCCGTCCTGGGGATGGAAATTATTTTCTCTTACGAGACTGTTTTCTGAATGAAAGAGAAAATAAAACAGGCAAAAGGCGCAATTACTTTTAAGTTTTTATACGGAAAGTTAAAAGGATGCGAATTTTGATGAAAAGATAAAAACCCCTTAAATTACGATCTGCCTCGAGACCAATAGAAATTTTATTTATCTTGTTATATCGCACTTCTTATTTAAGGTGTGGCGACATAAGGCATGGATGCTTCCTTGAAATGTTTAAGGAGGCGTGGTGGAGTTTTAGGAGGATTTGTTGCGCTTTTTTAAGGGAAATAACGAGTGTGGGAAATCCATTTCGTAATGGTTCTGGTGAATGGTATAATGGTAAAGCCCTCATGAAATGTATAAAATTTATAAAGCAAGTTCATCTTTATGGTTTAAAAAAGAGTAAGCCGGTACTATCTCACACTTTGCTCGCTCCCAATGGTGCCTCTCGACAGCCCTTTGGCCTTAGAGACGGTTCATAAGAGGCACTTTTTTATCGTTTTTACTCCACGCAGGTTTTCCCACATGTAACATGCAAGAAAAAGAGATTGATTCAACAGCAAACAGATTGAGGATGAAAAATCCTACGGTATTAATTTTCTTACTCAACACAAAAAATATGAATTATCATTACAAATCAATTTAGTGTATGAATTTTATAAGTATTTTCATTGTTAACAGACCAGTGTGATTTGAGAACCTTCATTCTTTGAGGGTGTAAGTCAATAGACATGACAAAAATGAGTAAAAAAACATTCCTTTTATAAACATTTACGGCTTCTTCATGCGTAAAGCGCTGTGCTGGGTTTAAAAATGTGCTTGTTTTATAATTCTAGTTTTCTTTATCAGAAAAGATAAGTAAGGAAATACGTTAGGCCATTCTTATTGATAGGCTTTGAGGAGGGTATTTTTTTGAGAAGAAGCTGATTTTTAAAAAAGTGTGACATATTGGTCGTTTTTTTCATAATTTGATATTTTTTTGTATTTAAATATTTTGTTTTTAAGCTCAATTTGTTATAAATAAAAACTGTGATTAACTTAAAAACTCTATGGGTTAAAATAAAAATTGATAGTATCATTGACTTGTTTGGGAAAGAAGATTGATCTCTTGGTGATTATAGGGCTTGAATAATACTTCGTGTTAATCTATCTATAAAAGTTAAGAGGTTTTGTGAGGCGATCGTGGATTATCGCTCGCAAGGGGTTGCTTTAGCGATGAAGAGAGGCTATATTTATAAAATAAAGAGGTTCGCGCAGTGACTCGTTGGGATGGAAGTGCTTGTGAGTTAAATGCACGAGGGGGTAGAGAATATCGGCGTTTTTAGGAGCGGTGGTTTTAGAGCAAAAAAGGAAGCTTCTACTATTCTCTGGCAGGAATTTTTTCTTTGTCAGGTGTGTTATATGTGTGTTTTCCTTTTTGTTTTCCACAAGATAATTATTTTTTTTAGTGAAATATGGTTTATTTTAAAAAAAACACTTGGCATTTTACGTGAACATCATTAGGTTTCTGCTGTTTGACAGAGAAAAAGGGAATTTTTGATTTACGATTTCCCTGCTGTTTTGTGATTTTCAAGAAAATATATGCTTTTATCAATATCAGTAGGGTTCGTTTGAGTGAAATAAACGCGGATAGCTTGATAATCGTATGTTAAACATGATCAGCATTATCAAAAGATAATGTAATGAGGAAGCGTCAATTAAGACACACATAAGACAAACACTCCAAAAAGGGATAAAGATGAGGCCACAACAAAATAGACGGGTACGCGGTCGCAATAATAACAATAATGGTAATAACAATAATAATCGTCGCGGTCCTAATCCGTTGTCTCGCAATTATGAAAGTAGCGGTCCGGATGTTAAAATTCGCGGGAATGCTCAGCAAATTGCCGATAAATACATAAGCCTTGCGCGTGATGCACAAGGTGCAGGTGATCGTGTTATGTCGGAAAATTATTTACAACATGCCGAGCACTATTTGCGTATTATTTTAGCAGCAGCTGGGCAAATGTCTCAATCGGTTCGGCGTGATGAAAATCGTGGTGATGAAAACGAAAATCGTGATGAAAACAATGGGCAAGAATGCGGTGAAATAAATCTTGATGGTGAAAAAAAGGATGCTGTCGAGGGTGATACAGATGTATTACAAATGTCGTCGCAAAAAAATGGCAATGGCCAATATGATAAAGCGCAAAATGGGGATGCGCGTGAAAACGCTTTAGAGGCTCTATCGGATGAAAAAACAGATCAAGAGCACTGCCTCTCTGAGAAAAATGTTGAACCTGTCAAAAAAATACGTCGTTCTCCTCGTCGACGTACTGTACGGACTCAAGATGAATCATCTCTTGAGCTTTCACTTACAACAGCAGAAAACTCTAGCAATGGAGATGCATCAACAGCAACAAAAACAGCAACAAAAGAGGATTCTTCTTTGCCTGGATTAGGTGAGGGGATACAGAGAAAACCACGCCGTCGCCGAGTGGTCAATCTTGAGGCAGAGGAAAATGTTTAAACCTGAAGGGTGCTGTGTAAGCCCGCTTGTGTGGTGATGTTATTGGCATCATGATAATAAATTATAATATGCTCAAGAAGCTTCTTGCGCTTTCCTTGAGTTTTCATGGGGCTGTATCAGAAACTTAACGAAGGCTGTTGACAGAAAAGATTGCCTCTTTGCTGAGATTTAAGTAAGGGGATATAGAGAAAACCACATCCGTGTATTTTAAGAGGCAGTTCTTTTATGAAGAACGCAATGTCGTTGTTTTATTTAATTCACACTTATATTCAATGTATTCATGCCCATTTCGCGCTGGTGTTCATGAATTCTATCATGTGAAATCCATCGGTTATCTTTGCTTAATAAAAGATGTAAGCTGGGCGTTATTGCTTTAATTTTCAATGTTGCAACAGTTCTTCTTTTGATAGCGGATCATTCATAAGAGGTATTTTATTTATCGATTTCCTTGCTAGGATATGTGAGGAAATGATTTTGATGAGCTTCATCATAAATAGATTTGAGATGAGAGAATCTTACAGTATTTGAGATTCTCGTTTGACATGCAAAATAAATCATCACTATAAATTAATATGTTGAATTTTTACACTCAAGAAGAGGTATTTCTTGCACGTTTATTAGCTTTTCCCAAGTGATGTCAGTTTTCTTAAAAATGGGAATGCGTTGACAGAAAGGTTGCTTCTTTTCCAAGATTTAAGTGAGGGGATACAGTAAAAAACGCGCCGTCGCCCGTGTGGATAAATTTGTATAAGAAAGGAATAAAAATGGCTCTTATGAACTCTCTCTCTAGCGCCAAGGATTGTCAGCAACACCCACGCGCTGGCAAAGCGTGTGATAATGCCGGCTTGCAGAAAATGTTTAAACCTTCAAGGATGCTATGTCAGCGCTTATTGATGTTAGTTTGCTTAATGAGGCATTATCTTCGTTCTCTCTTTTGTTGTTTCAATAGAAAGAATGGAGACAAGTGCACCGGTGTGATAATTGTAAATCATAAATTTTGTTTGTCCATCAGGGGTTAAAACTTTCAGTACAATATTGTGTTCTGAGAGGCTTTGCGACAAAATCTGTGTTTTTTCCGGTAGAGAGAGCGTATGATGGATAACGTGTGGGTTTTTGCTGAGAGAGGAAGATAGCTCTGTTTGTTTTGGCGCTGATCCGGTTGTTATCACTTTATAAACAATTAAAAACAGTACGGTTAGAATAAGGAAAAGCGTTATTAAAACGGAAATAATCATTAAACCCATAAGTTTTTTTCTTACTCGTTCTACAGCAGGGTCTAAAGGGAGATCTTGAGGCAGAGAATTTTGCTCTGTGTGATGGTCTTTTGAAGGTTGCATTCGCTTATTATCCATCATGTCTTTCATTGATTATTTTTTTGAGATCTGATGGGTTTATGCTTTTAAAGTTTTTTGTGCAAGAGGTTTGTGGAAGAAGAATGCAAAAGAGGAAGCGATGTTGGTAAAATATCTTCTTTCTGGACTGTAGACAGCTTGTCCTTTACGTTTTGGCTTTTAAGCAGGAAATTTCCATGGTTTGTTACAGACCAGATCAAGTTTACTTCTTGTTGATGTAAATTGGGGTGTACGTTTATACATTGAGCAAAAATTTGTTGTCCATAAAGTGCAAACTTTTTTGTGGACGGGACCATGGCCTGTTCACAAGCTTGAGCCGTGGGATAGATTTTAACCATTGTATTGTTCGAATAGCAACTATTAAAATCATCTGTACATGAAACTAATAAGAGGATAAAAACAAGGGGATTCATCAATTATTTTCCAAATGACAGGTTGACAGCGCGGACTCCAATTTGTCAGCTTAGGGGCTTCTTCACTATTAAACGGTTTTACAGTTTTTTAGTTCCCCTTTGAGATGCGGGTTCCCCTTTGAGATGCGGGTTCCCCTTTGAGATGCGGGTTCCCCTTTGAGATGCGGGTTCCCCTTTGAGATGCGGG
>NZ_JBHIRH010000013.1:45381-53954 GCF_042196945.1 Bartonella sp. AA81SXKL
TTCCCCTTTGAGATGCTAGTTCCCCTTTGAGATGCTAGTTCCCCTTTGAGATTTTATTCTATAGTGAATTAATCAATGTCATTGGCTTGCACGTCATAAAAGGCTGTGTGTGGGCTTTATGTTGGTGAGTAATATTTGAAAAAAGACTGAAATGCCTCTTATGGAGGCTCTCAAAGGTCAATGGCTGTTGTAACATGAGAGACAAATAGTATGATGATGCTCAGCTACTACTTTTATGAAGTGAAAAGGGGTATGAAGGTAAAGAAGGACGTGGGGTAACAAGGGGCGGTTTTGATGGTTCACTTTACGGGGGCTATTATATCTTATTTACAGATACTGTTTTGAAATGAGCGTGGATATACTGGGAAATATTAAAAAGTGCGTGAATGGAGGGACACAAGTGTATTCTGTTTTAGGATGTCCTATTGTACCTGAAGAGGATATCTCCATTAAAGAATGCGATAAATAAAAGCATAAAATGTGTAATTTCATCAGTTAATTGTCGTTGTCGTGGATGCTTTAAGCCCGTAAAGCTGAAGAGTGATGATGGATATTAGCTTTACTCCTTGAAATTTCATATTCTGCCAAAATAAAATTATATACGCATTGCGAAAATTACACAAAAAGAGATGGGTAACAGGCTCGCTTTTATTTTGCATATAAAAGCTGAAACGGTTTGCTCTTTATCGTTTTGGTTTCTGTTTTAAAATATGCCGGTTATATGAGGGATGGAAGTTGATTGACAGCGGGAATGGATTTTATGTGACTTTCAGTTCTCATCGTTAAGGTTTTGCGGAACTATTGGGGGACTATAGAGGTTGGTTTAAAGAGGTTGGAAAATATCTTTGTGCTTAATAAACAGATGAGACATTTTGCTAAAAAAGGGGAAAATTCTCTTGTTCATTGTTTAAAATGCTCTTTTAAGAAAAAATATCAAAATAAGTATCAGGAACAGAGAGGCAATAGACAATTCCTTCTTGTGTCAATCTGAGAGAAGCTGAACCATTCACGGAAATGGGAACGATTTTTTCGAGAACGGCACTACCAAAACAGGCTTTTTTATTGTTTGTGGGAGGGATGCCGGATTCAAAATTTTCATGCCAAGTGATGATAAGTTGCGTTTTGCCATTCAGTTTTGTTTCGATTTCACAGCGTACACAGATGCTCCCCTTTTCTTGGGAAAGGGCTCCAAAAGAAAGAGAATTGACAATCAGTTCATGAAAAGCCAAACCGATATGCAAAGCGGCATTGGGAAAAAGATAAGGATCGACGCCTTCAAGTGAAAAACGTTCTGTTTCTTTCATAAAATAACCTAAAGCCTGCGTTTGGACCAATTCGCGAAATTGAGCACCGCGCCAATCGGAATCAGTGATCAGATCTTGAGAATGAGAAAGAGAATGAAGACGACCTTGAAATTTTCGTAAAAAAACCTGAAGAGATTCAGTATAGCGGGCGGTTTGACTGGCAATACTTTGAATGATCGCTAGAAGATTTTTAGAACGGTGACTGACTTCGCGAAGAAGGATTTTAAGCACTTGTTCACGGCGGCGTAAGCCGGAAATATTGACACCGGTGGTGATAATCCCAATAATGTCTCCGTTATCATTACGATGGCAATCAATAGAAAATTTGTACCAAATCTCTTGTTTATTTGTATCTTCAAAACGTGCTTCAACAGTTTGCATTTTGCCACTGGCTAAAACTTGCAGTTTGATGGTTTCCATATTGTCTGCAAGGTCAAGCGAAAAAAAGTCGCTGTCACGACACCCAACCCGCCATTTATGGTGCAAATGGTGTGGCAAGTTTTCAGCCCATAAATAAACCAGATTTGTTGCCTGATAGAGAACACAAATATCAGCACCACGAATCGCTTGCATGAGCGCACTCATATGAGATCTATCCATGGGAGGCTTTGAAAGAGGCGTAACGATCATAATTTTAAGATGTTACTCTGTTCTAAGCCGCTTTAGAAGCATTCTCTTGAAAAAATAAAGCTTGGGAAATAAGTGCTTTCACCATATCAGGGTTAAAAGGTTTGGTCACTAAAAAAGTTGGTTCTGGACGCTCGCCGGTCAGTAGCCTTTCGGGAAAAGCCGTGATGAAAATCACCGGTATACGGTCATTTTTCAAAATCTCATTGACTGCGTCAATACCTGAACTGTTATCGGCTAATTGAATATCAGCCAAAATCAACCGTGGTTTTTTCTTATGATACATAATGACAGCTTCATCACGCGTGCGCGCTATTCCTACAACATGATGACCTAAGCTTTCTACCATTTGCTCAATATCAAGCGCAATAAGAGGTTCATCTTCAATAATCATTACTTCAGTGGCAATTTGTTGAGAAATATCAATGGATGCTTGGTTGAGCAGCTTACGGAATTCTTTCGTATCCAGATTCATGATTTCGCTAGCGTCTTGTTCATGAAATCCTTCAACGGCAATGAGCAAAAATGCTTGGCGTGCACGGGGCGTGAGATAGGATAATTTGGCACTGGTTTTTTGTTCAAGACCAAATTGGGGCAGGGGTTCAGGGATGTTTGGTGTGGTTTGGTCAAAAAGATGGCAAAAAAGCCAATAGGTACCAATTCGGTCAGTGGAGGCTTTGGGAAAAATGGAGATGTCGGCAATGAGTGCTTCCAACATCGCTGAAACATAAGCATCGCCAGAGGATTGGCTACCGGTGACAGAGCGGGCAAAACGCCGAAGATAGGGAAGATGCGGGGCAATGCGCGTTGATAATGACATAATTTATAACTCCTTTGACCTTTCAAGCATTTTGTTGGTTGAAATTCTCAACAGATAAAAAAGTTCCTTGATTTGTATGGAACTTTTTACCGACAGCTATATTTACAACCATAAGGCGAAAAATTCTTCGCGGTGCTATTAGTAATATATGGATTAGGGGGATGAAAAATGAACGACCGTGATGAAAAAAATCTCACCACACAATTTAGAGTTGGAGATGATCTTCTCGGGGTCAATAGCGAAATAGCACGGAAGTTACGTCAATTTTACATGGAAATTCAAGAAGAAGCACTGCCACGGTGTTTGCTTGAGCTTTTAGAGAAGTTGGAGCGCGCAGAGCAATTTGGCTTAAACAATGTGGAAAAGGTTTGAATCCTTTATGTCAAAGTGCGCGAAAAATTTTAAACAAGAACTCCTTTCTGTGTTGCCGGCTTTACGAGCTTTTGCCGTTTCTTTAAGTGGCAAGCACGATAAAGCCGAAGATTTGGTCCAAGATACTGTTATGAAGGCATGGGCTAAGCAAGATAGTTTTGAGATGGGAACCAATCTTAAAGCTTGGCTTTTTACCATTTTGCGCAATGAATTTTACAGTCAAATGCGTAAAAAGGGAAGAGAAGTTCAAGATACCGATGGCGTGTTTACTCAAAATGTCGCTGTTCATCCTGCTCAATATGGATCACTTGATTTGCAAGATTTCAAAAAAGCCTTAAATTTGCTTTCTGCCGATCAAAGAGAAGCCATTATTCTCATTGGCGCATCGGGATTTTCTTATGAAGATGCTGCGGCTATTTGTGGTTGTGCTGTTGGAACCATTAAAAGCCGTGTGAGCAGGGCGCGTAATCGATTACAAGAACTTCTTAAAGTAGATGGTGAGTCTGATTATGGTCCTGATTCTTATTCAGCTGGAAGTACATTGTGTTCATTTAACGGCTAAAAAAGCATAATAATTATGATCGATAGCCTTGTTTTTTTTATTCCCGTTATAGCTATTACAGTAAAGTCAGTATCTGAGGAAATTCAGAGTGTTTGGCGTGTATCCTTAGGAACACAAGAAAAGCCTGTATAAACTTTCCCACGGGCTTTAGGTTTTATGTTCCATAAGGTTGCCTTCCTTTGTGCTGAAAAATGACGACTTTCAAGTTCGCCAATGGACATTCTATGACAACAAAAACAAATTTGATGCCTCAAATGCCTTCTTCTGATGCAACGATATCACGCTGGCGGTGGGTAGCGATTGTTGTTTCTCTTGTTATGGCTCTTTTGGCATCGGTTTTTATTATGTTGCTTTCAAATGCTGTTGATCGAGAAGTTGCACAGTTGAATACAAGTTCAGAATTGCGTGAACAGGCTGATTTGGTCCTTATTAGCTTGATTGATATGGCTGTTGCTGATCGCAGCTATGCAAAAACGCGCAAGGCGGAAGATAAAATACGTTTTGAAAATGCAGAGCGGGAGTTAGGGGATATTCTCGATTATATCGCACTTATTGTTTATGCGCATCCACAATGGGATGAATGGTTTACGGCTTTTAAAAAAGAGGTTGAAGCACGAAAAGCCTTTATGAATGCCCATATGCATGCTCTTGATGCGATTCCTGAACAACCCTCTCAACCTTCTCATGCTGCCTCTTTTGAAGTATCAAAGATTCCTGTGGCACGTTTAGCTCAATTGATGACAAGCTTTATTAATGGGGATGATGTGGTGCGACAAAAACAGCGTGAGGGTATCGCATTGATGCGGGCGGCTTTGACATTGGCGGCTATTGTTTCCGTTGTGAGTACCTTTATTTCTGCCTATTTTGTTATTAATCGTTTTCATCGTGATATGCGCTCTTTAAAATTGTATCAATTGCTGCTTCATAGTGAAAATATCGCTCTGGAAGCCCGCGTGAAAGAACGAACACAAGAATTAGAAAGAGCACGTAATCACGCTGAAAAAGAACGCCAACGGGTTGAAATATTGTTGCAGGATGCAAGCCATCGCATTGGCAATTCTCTTGGGACGGTGTCTTCTTTGTTGGGGCTCCAGTTAAATCGGAGCAAAAATGAAGAGGTCCGTGCTGTTCTAGGAGCTGCACGTGATCGTATTCAGACAATTTCTACAGCACATCGTCGTTTGCGCTTAAGTGATGATATGGAAACGACTTTA
This sequence comes from Bartonella sp. AA81SXKL, assembly GCF_042196945.1. Taxonomy (NCBI): domain Bacteria; kingdom Pseudomonadati; phylum Pseudomonadota; class Alphaproteobacteria; order Hyphomicrobiales; family Bartonellaceae; genus Bartonella; species Bartonella sp. AA81SXKL. The sequence continues at coordinate 50,281 of NZ_JBHIRH010000013.1, forward strand.
TTGGCAGAGTTTCTCAGCTCTGTTGTGCATGATGTCGAATTGGCAGTCCCTTTTGAATTGCGTGAAAACATCACCATTCACACCAACTTTAAAGATTGTCGCTTGTCTTCAAGAGATGCGACAACACTTGGAATTATCCTTGGTGAACTGCTGACAAATTCCTTAAAACATGCCTTTCCTAATCAACGGTCGGGTCATATTTATATCTCCTTTGGTCCCCAGAAAGATGGACAATTGATGCTCATTGTAGAAGATGATGGCGTGGGAATGAAAAGCCAAACTTTAAAACAAAAAACAGGACTTGGTCGTGTGGTCGTGGAACAGCTCTGTATGCAATTTGGTGAAAAACCTCTGTTTGAAACTTCTGCTTTAGGAGGCACAAAGATTATCATTCCTTTGCCAAAACTTAGCATGAATAGTTCAAAAAAAAGCTCTGACTGATTTTTTTAAGAGATAAATTCTTTACTCTCTGCTTGTTCGTTTTAATAAAAATGAGAAAAAATATAACTTAGATGACGCGAACACAGCACCATTCATATCAGATTGTCAATTGTCTTCAAGAGAAGCAACATTGCTTCTTTATCTTTTGGTCTCTTTGTTTTTTGCTTTGCTGACTCCGATTATCGGCTTTCAAAATTCTCCTGTTGTTGTATGCTTTATAGCTTTGAAGTACTTGAGTTAAAATTTAAATTTATTTTGAATAAAAGCTCCTTTAAACCGATAATACTTATATTAGTAAGCTCTATTTCTTTGTGAAGAGATTGTTTTTTCAAATTTTGTTATTTTTTGTAAGGCATGTAAAACTTTAAATATGTGGTGTTTTTGTAAAAGTGTGTAACGAATATTCTTAAGGATAACTTGCTCATAAAGTTTATGAAACACTGTCCTTTAGGGCTATGAACAGCATAAGCATTCAACAGGTGAAATCTCTTCAACAAAAAGTCGGGTTGTTTATAGAATGATATGGATTTTAGAATCTTCGTTCTTTAGAAAAACTCACCTTTGATTTGAGATTTTATTGCATGGCAAATAAGGACGGGCTATCGTTTTGATAAAATAAACAATAAAGAGTTAGCCTTTTTTGGTTTCATATTTTACACTTTTCTATTGTGCGTAAACCTGAAAAGGGGAGGGCGTTTTATTTTTAATCATTGTTATGCGACCTTGGGTGGTGGCATATTTCGGCAAATTCTTTATAGATATTTAAAGTGCGGAAATCTCTTTAAGAAAAATAAGCGCTAAAGCATATTTTTAGATGTTTTGAGTCGTAAAAATGCAGATGCTTTCATGCTTTAAGTTTCTTCGGAGGGGGTTATCGGGCTGTTGATCAAGGCATCAATATTGTTTTTTTCTTGTAGGAATGTTTGTAGGTCTTGATTGGTTAAGGCTTTGCTATCCGGTATACGAATGCGCATGGGATCAACTTTGACGCCATTGACAATGATTTCAAAATGACAATGGGGACCGGTTGCCATTCCTGTTGTTCCAACATACCCAATGATTTGTCCTTGTCGTACTTTCACGCCTGGTTTGATGTCTGGTGCATAACGGCTTTGGTGTGAATAACTGCTGACATATCCATTGGCATGTTGAATTTCTGTGTGATTTCCATAGCCACCTGTTACACCTACTCTTGTGACAATACCATCTCCTACAGCAATAATGGGTGATCCTTTAGGAGCAACCCAATCAACTCCCGTATGCATGCGAACATAGCCTAAAATAGGATGTTTGCGTGGACCAAAGGGGGAGCCAAAAATCCCATTTGGTGTGGGTTTGCGCAGCAAGAAAGGCTTTGAACTCCTCCCTTCAGAATCATAATAATCAACGCTTCCATCTTTTAATTGATAACGGTAATATTTATAAGTTGTATTTCCAAAAGTTGCGCTAATATAACGAATTTCTGGATCAGTGTTTTGGGATGCTTCCTTTGCTTTCAAGTTCTTTTTGCCATTTTGGTTTTCTTTATCGCTTTGTGGTACAGCATAAAATATTTCGATCTGATCATTGGGTGTTATCAGACTTTTCATGTCAATATTGGTGGCTAGCAGACGAATAAGACGATGAGAGAGAGATTGTGATATATTATGGCTTAGCAAAGCACTATAGAGTGCATCATAAGCCGTTGGTAATTGCGCACTATTGATATAAGAATGCGGAATACCATTTTGAAAAGCCGTTTTAAGTGCTTTAGACATTTTAGGCTCTGTGCTTTCAATGAATTGGCCTTTATCATTCAGGGCAATGGTGAGAATATGATGCATCCCTTGATAGATACTTGCGCGTACGAGATGATCTTCTTCACCAGCTTGTGTCACGATACCAATGCGTAAAAGGCTTCCCTCTTTAAGGGAATCGGAAAGGCTTATTTTTTCTAGCGTTTTTACAACCTGGTCAATTTGCTTTTTTGTATAACTGGTTTTTTTGAAAGCATCGGCTATCGTTTGTTTTTTACGAATAGGAATAATATCTTCAACATAGTTTTTCGTCAGATCGATACGGTGACTTTGAGGAGAAACGGTTACATTTTCTTGAACGATTCGAACTTCAGGGGATTCTGTGCCTTGGGAAGGGGAGGATACATCTTCTAATTTTAAAGGATCAATCAATGTGAGAACTGAAAGAAGTTCGGAGCTCTTTTCTAAAGTAAATCCAGCTTTTTGCACTTCTTGTTGTGCCTCTTCATCTGTCAATGTGTCGCTGTCATCAAAATCGAATTGATTTACCTTAAAATCATAGCTGCGTAAGGTGAGTTTTGTTTCAACCTTTGCACCGTAAATCTGCCCAGAATCTTCTTGTGGTGCGATATTTTGATTTTTAGAATCACTGGCAAGAATGCTTAAAGAATCAAATTTTGGATAACTATATTTCTGGGGGCGATTTTCGGCTAAAGCCATACGAATCCATTCAAAATGTTGTGTTTGAATGACTTTTTCATCGCCTTTTTTTTGTAGAATCGATAGTTCAAATTGACGTTTTCTGTCAAAGCTTTGCCGTGCATGGGTGGGAGAAATACGATCACCTTTATAGCCATTGGCCTCAGGGTCTTGTGATTCTGATAGGTTTTCTTGCGTAAACCATTGTGGCGGTGTTACCAATCGCTGTTGTTCATCAAGAGCCGTAAAAAGTGCAATCCCCATAAGAATGCAGGAAGTGATTCCTGTCAGAATGGTTCCCGTAAGCCAACGAGCAGAAACCTGTCGGCGCGCAGGCCGCAAGCGCTTGACGACAAGAGCAGGGTCTTGTCCAGGATCGTTTTTTTGTTGTTCGTTATCCCACATAGATTTATAAGAGTACTTTTCAATATTAAATAAAGAAAGCTAGATAGATAGCTTAGCATGCTTCTACAGGAATTTGATTCTTTTTACAAATTACAGATCATGCGATTCTCTTTATACAGCAATGTCTTTATAAATCGTATCTGCGCAGAAAATTTTCTCTATTAAAGTAGTATAAAACAAGCGTTATTGTGATTAACTCATTCCTAGGCAACTTCCTATTTTTATGCATTGCAATGGGGTGCTATATTTTACTTTAAAGGCGCCATGCTCTCTTTGAACTCCTTGCTGTTTTCATGTTTTATTTTTATGAAGGCAGATTTTTCCTATAATTGCTTGTTGCCAATAATGTCTTGAAATAGGATTTTTTGTTCAATATTTTATTGGTATTGTTTT
>NZ_JBHIRH010000014.1:0-48858 GCF_042196945.1 Bartonella sp. AA81SXKL
GAGTTACAAGGGCTTATACTTCCTAAATCAAAAACTGGTAAGCTAGTCGAAGGTTCATTCGCATGGCTCCTTAAACAATACTTTAACAGCTCCAATTGGCATAGCCTTTCTAAAGTCACCCAAAAACAAAAAGAACTCATCCTTATGAAGGTATGTGATAGCATAGGAAACATTCCATACCAAGCAATTGAAAAGAAACATATCATAGCCGGTGTTGAACGGCGCAAAGAAACACTAGCAATGGCTAGAGACTTTCTACAATCCCTAAATGGGCTTTTTAAATGGGCAATTGAACAAGGACTTTTGGAAAGCAACCCTACTTTAGGTATCACAAGACCTCCTCTTAAAAATAAAGAGGGCTTTCCCGTTTGGACAGAAGAAGATGTTGAAAAATATTACCAACGCTGGTCACATGGTACCCATGAACGTGTCTGGATTGATGTTCTTTTATATACGGGCTTGCGTCGTGATGATGCGGTACGAATTGGCTGGAAAGACGTCAAAGATAATATCATTCACATCAAAACAGAAAAGAGCCAATTTAAAACAGATGTCTTTCTACCTATTTTACCGGAATTAGCCAAAACGCTTGAAGTTGGTCCTATTGGAGAAGAAACATTCATTTGTGGTAAACGCGGGAAAAAAATACCCAAAAAAAGCTTCGGAATTACATTTTATAATGCTTGTACCCAAGCAGGTATCAAAAAATCAGCGCATGGATTGAGAAAATTAGCAGCAAAACGTGGCCGCTAATTCTGGTGCAACAGTATCACAACTTAAAGCAATTTTTTGCTGGACAAATGATGCTATGGCATCTCTTTACACAAAGAGCGCAGACCGTAAAAAACTCGCTCTTGAATCGATACAAAAGCTCCAAAAAAGTTAGGGATAGAGATAAAAAAACATAATAGAATCAATAAGCACCTAATCCCTTACTACAAATATAACTTTTTGATTTAATTATTATTTGTTACCGTTGCTTAAAATTATAAAGTTTAAGTGCATAGAAACAAATAACAAGCCAAGCAATCCAACTAACACCTATAATTAAAACTGGTCGTGTCTCATCAAAGTACCATAGGAGAATAAAAATAAAAACCATAAATAAAATAGAAAAAATCGATCCTATTGGCCAAAATGGAATGGGAAATTTTAAACCATTCTGAGCTTCTTTAGGCATCTTAATTCGCATAAAAAATTGTGAAAGTAGAATCATCATCCAAACAAAAACTGTCGCAAATGTTGCCATTGCAGCAATAAGAAAAAAAAGCTTTTCATGATAAAAATAATTAAGGACAGCACCAAGAAGAAAAATACCAAAGATCATCAAAATAACAAAAACTGGTATACCGTTTTTTGATAAATATTGAAACTTTTTTAAAGCATAACCTTCCTGCGATAAACCATGGATCATACGACAAGCACCATACATTCCACTATTCATTGCTGAAATAGCCGCTGTAACAACAACAATATTTAAAATATTTGCTGCATATGAAATCCCAAGATTTTCAAAAATGGATACAAAAGGGCTATCCATGAGACCAATCTCATTCCAAGGATAAAGAGACATTAAAATAGCTAACGTCATGACGTAAAAAAGCAAAATACGAACTGGAGTAGAATTAATTGCCTTTGAAATCGTTTGATGAGGGTTTTGAACTTCCATGACTGCCATGCCAATGATTTCTATGCCACCAAAAGCAAAAACAACAACACTAAAGCAAGCTAAAAAACCAAACCAACCATTGGGAAAAAGTCCACCATTTTTCCATAAATTATGAACAGTAACGGTAGAAAAATCTGTACCTTCACCCCACCCCCAAAAAATAATTGCTATTCCTAAAATAATCATCGCAATGATAGCGATAACTTTAATAGAAGATAGCCAAAACTCTAGTTCACCATAGACTTCTACAGCAGCTAAATTAATACCTGTGATGATTAATGTAATACTCAGTGCCCATACCCAAGGAGCAACATCAGGATACCAAAACCCCATATAAGTCGCAAAAGCTGTAATATCAGCCAAACCAACAAGAATCATCTCAAATACATATGTCCATCCCGTTAAAAAACCTGCTAATGGTGATATGTAATTTGCCGCATAACGAGCAAAAGAACCAGGCAATGGATTATGAAGTATCATCTCTCCTAGAGCCCGCATAACCATAAAAATAGCTAAACCAGCAATACAATAGGCAATCAAAACACTGGGACCCGCAAGCTTAATTGCCTGTGCAGACCCATAAAAAAGACCTGTTCCAATAGCAGAACCAAGAGCTAAAAAAATAACTTGGCGTTTACTCATCCCTCTTTTCAGTTCATTTATTGCCATTTCTTTCCTTACTTTTTGAAATGCTGACAATCCACACCACGATAACAGCTCTATGAGAAATAAAGCCTCATGTTTCTTTCACAAATATATTTCAAAAAACATCGAAGACCAGCCAGTCCAACACTTTGCTCTAAACAATGAAAAAATACTTTTATTACGAATTATTCAGCTTTTATAGCCTGCAATTTCGTATTATTTTATTCAAATAAAGTGATAATGAATTTTTTCATAATTGTCATTTAATTCATTTCGTATTCTCTAGTTTTTTTACAGAGAAAATTAACCTTAATGTAATCTAAACTTTAGGCTTCTATTTCGGTGCACTGAAATAGAAGCCTAAAAATTCATAACAAACACATTAACTATGCATACAATTAATTTTTTGTTACTTTAAGCAAACTTTCTTTGAGCCCATAAAACAAACTTTTTATGCCAATTGAATAGCTCAATCAATGATAATACGAATCTCGCAAGTTTTCAAAAGCATGAGAAAATTTATCTACAACCCATCTTTTAAGGACTCCAGCTGCCTTAACGACAAGCTTTCCAATGAAAAAAAAATATACGATAAAAAGAGCATCTTTGATTATTGGTCCAATGATAGCGTTCTCATTACCTCTGGGAATTTGCCCTGAGATAGCAATAAAATCTTTGTTTTTCGCTGAAATAAGAGGCTCTTTCTCTTGAGCCACTATCATAATGAAAACTTCCTCTGGAAAGCTAGCTCTCCTAAAATTTGCATGAATCTCAAAAATTTGAGAGAAAAAAAGAACTGTTATTGAAACACATAATTTAGCACTTTTAAACATTCTTTTCTCCTTTTTTATTTTAAATATCAAAAATGAACTATAAAATTCATAAAGTATTAAAAATAAGAAGAATATAAAATAAAAATTTTATTTTTACTTGATACAATACATATATCATAATTTATATTTATAAAAATACAATATCACGAATATATAATTCGTATATATTATTTAACTTATATTAAAATTTCTGATATAAATCAGAAAATATAGGTGCTTTAATTTTATAGTTTCTATAAAATAACAAAATATCTAGTTAACTACAAAAATCAGATATATACAGTAATAAATATATAATTTATTAAATAATTCAAATATAGTATTGCTCCTCTATATTTTCATATGAGGAAGTTTCAAAATTCAATATCCCCCCTTCAGCATTGACCTTAAAACAAATACTATTGAAAACTTAATGAAGGAAAAATTGTTTCTGGTAAAACAGATAATAAGTGCCCTTCACGCACAAGTATATGTGCTTGATGAAGATCTGGAGCCAGATAGCGATCTTCCTTAAGAGAAGCAACATTTTTTCGTAGACATTCCATAACAGATTGCAAAAAAGTACTTGTTTTTAAAGGTGCACGATATTCAATTCCTTGTGCTGCAACAAGCGTTTCAATGCCAATAAGTGTAAAAAGATTTTCGCTCATTACCAATAACCGACGCGCTCCATGGCAAGCCATTGAAACATGATCTTCTTGATTGGCAGAAGTTGGGGTTGAATCAACGGAAGCAGGATGGGCCATTTGCTTATTTTCAGACATTAAAGCTGCCGCTGTTACTTCAGCAATCATAAAACCTGAATTAAGACCCGCATTATGTGCTAAAAAGGCTGGAAGTCCATAAGAAACTGCTGGATCAACCATAAGAGCAATACGCCGTTGAGAAATAGATCCTATTTCACATAAAGCAAGAGCAATCTGATCAGCAGCAAACGCTACAGGTTCAGCATGAAAATTCCCACCTGATACAACTTCACCATTCCTTAAAATCAATGGATTATCTGTAACAGCATTTGCTTCAATAATCAGTGTTTTTGCTGCTGCCAGCAAAATATCAAAACATGCCCCCATGACCTGTGGCTGGCAACGTATACAATAAGGATCTTGTACACGCTCATCCCCCCGTAAATGTGCTGCACGAATTTCTGAATCCTCTACAAGCTTTTCTAATGTTTTCGATACAGCAATCTGCCCATAATGTCCTCGTAAAATATGGATATCAGGATGAAATGGCGCCGTTGATCCCATGATAGCATCTGTCGTCAAAGCCCCTGCCAACAATCCACCACACAATGCCCGATAACCTCGAAAAAGACCAGCAAGTGCAAGGGCTGTTGATGTTTGAGTCCCATTAATAAGAGCTAGACCTTCCTTTGCCTCTAAAATAATAGGGGACAATCCCGCTTTCTCTAATGCAACCGCCCCACTCATACGAATATTTTGAAAAAATGCTTCCCCTTCTCCCATCATAACAGCCGCCATGTGAGCAAGTGGAGCTAGATCACCTGAAGCACCAACAGACCCTTTTTCAGGGATGACAGGAATGACGCCCTTTGCAAGCATATTTTCCAGCAAATTTACTAATTCTAGACGAACTCCTGAAGCCCCTCTTCCTAAAGAGATAAGCTTTAAGCTCATTATCAAACGCACAATATTTTCAGCTAAAGGCTCTCCTACCCCACAACAATGGGACAAAATAAGGTTTCTCTGTAAAACAGCGACATCGTCCGCATCAATTTTAATGGAAGCCAACTTCCCAAAACCAGTATTAATACCGTACACAGGCTCACTTCCAGCAGCAATTTCAGCAATGCGCTGAGCCCCTTTCTTGATAGCTAAATGCGTGTCATTATGAAGTTTACTCACTTCACCATTAAAATAAATAGCTGCAAGTTCACTAAGCGTCACTTCGCTCGGTTTCAGTATAATAGTCATAATTTACTTTCTTTTTTTATCAAAGTATAATGTTTAGCATTATTGATCCTTCTATAAAACAAAAAAACTATAACGACTCTTTAAAACGAGAATGCTTTCTTAAAGACATTCCTTACAGTGGAGTCATTATTCAAAAGTAGAATAGTTTACGATAAATGAAAATGAAATATTGACAAGCTCAACCAAGGTCATGGATTTCAAAAATAGACAACACATTAATTTATAATCATGATCTAGCATTATTAATATTAAATGAGAGAGCGGAATATCTTAAGATTCTTTCATTCCAAATCTGTGTATGTTGAATCAATCAAAACCATTCGCTTGCACGTCATAAGCGAGATTGTCGTATGGATAAAACTGTACAAAAAAGGACTAAAAACTCCTCTTATAAACCATGTCAAGGGCTGTCGCAACATTGGAAAATGACAAAGTGTGTGATGGTGCAGGCTTATTCTTTTATGAAGCGTAAAGATGGAGAACTCAATGGATTTATCATCAAGCTATTCCTACTAAACTTATAAAAACCTTAAATAGATAGCTGCCACAATCTATCATGATTGCAAAAATTAAACTCTATAGAAAATTAAAAAACTTATTCAACACATCACAACAGAGAAAAAATTGAGCTTATTTGCCACTTCTAAAATTGTATTTAAAGCGCCAGATTAAACCTTGAAAAACACATCTTCAATAAAACCACATAAGACTCGGACTAACCCGTTATTTAAAATAGAAAATAAAAGAAGTTTTCTTATATCAAAAAAAAATTAATTAATATATTGTTTTTATATTATATCTTCTAAAAAGAGAAATGCTTCATATAGCATATTTATATTTTACTTTTTGTTATATTCAATCTGAATTTAGAGATAAATTCAAAATGAGTTGTTTTTTAAAGGTTCTTCCAAGCCATTACCTTTTTTACTACAAATTTCTGATTATGATAATTTTTTGTACTTTTTCAGTTATTTTTGTCAAAATTTATTAAAAACACTCTCATTTAATAATAAAAAGCAATCATAAAAACAAAGAATTATCAAACATTTCTATTCAATCTACCTCTTTCCATTTTATAAAATAATCTGTTGTTAAACTGCAGTAAAGAAAGCGCTTCGATGCTATAATGCAGTGCATAAATTTTCTATTTAAACTCTCTCATATTAAATGAACAATGAAAATCAGCGGTAATAAGATGTCAATGTGAATGCTGAAGAAAAAAACTTTCCCCCTCAAAGTCTGCCTTAATAATGCGTTAATTTCCTGAATACCGCCCACTCTGATGTGCTAAAAGAGCAAAAGCAATCATCGATATCGGATTATCCTGCATACATATAGAGCTCACTTCGATACAAAAGCTCCAAATTGCCTTGCACTTCATATTTCTTTATCAATGCGACCAATTGCCGCAAATATTCTTCCCCATAGAAAGCAATAGCGCGTTGCGCTTGCGTTGAAGAGCGGCTCATTCCAATAAAAGCTTCAGATGGGATCATCATCGTCCAATTGTGCGTATGAAAAAAAATCTTTTCTGGATCTACCCCAAAGCCATCACTCATTTCCTGTAAAAAATCAAAATTACGATAATACCGAGAATAGTTCGGACTCATTTTCTCTAACAATGTCTCATAAGCCTCTAGAAATTCGCTATGCTGGAAATCGCGATTATTTTGAATAACCGCCATGACACCATTGACCCGAAGTTGATCTGAAACAGAACAAAGCAACTTAGAACGATCCATCCACTGAAACGCTTGCGCTGCAATGACAAGATCAACCTCGCCAATTTGAGGCAATAGGTCTTCGGCACGGCCCTGATACCACTGCACCGTAGGAATTTTTTTTCGCCCCTGCTTAATCATATCTGCCGATACATCGATAGCATGATATTGGTGCTCATTTCCTAAAAATTTAACAATTCCCTCTAATGCGATGCCTGTCCCAGCACCCACATCCACAATGGACAAATGCTTTTTGTTCTTAAAAGGATGAAGCATGGTTTTAAATAAAGTAAGGGGATAGCGAGGACGATAACGATCATAATCATTAGCCAATCCATCAAACTTTTCACTTTGCCGCTGAACACTTTCTATCATAGGACTTTCACCCTCCTTCTCAATTACTACCATACATAATAAAAAAGCCTTTTTTATCCAATGTATTAAAACTTCTAAAGGAGGAAAATAAGAACTGCCCTGACCTTCTATCTTTCCATAAGATTGATACTTACATTTTTCTCTTTTCCAATTGTTATCTGCACGTTGCGAAATCCAAACTCCTACGAAAATAATATAATTTTCTGTAATAATAATTGATATAAATATTATTGATCTTTTATAAGATGACATCTATATTACTATTATTATTTTAATATCAACAAGTCACTTAAGCGTACCTAAAACGCATAGAGATGTCAATTTATTGATAAATACGCCTGTTTATAAAGTTCAAAATACTTTCCACCAAGAAAATAAACCCTATATAATACATAAAATATCTGTGGAGACATCTTTATGTTAAATGTACAAACTTCTTCAATGTTTAAAATATTAAAAAAATTTCCAATCGTGATTTTTTTGGCATGGTTAGTGCCATTTTTAAGTGGGTGCGGATTTAATACGATACCAACAAATGAAGAAAAAGCACATGCAGCATGGAGTGAAGTGCTCAATCAATATCAACGTCGTACAGATCTCATTCCCAATCTTGTAGAAACAGTTAAAGCTTACGCAGCTCATGAACAAAGCGTTTTCACAAATGTAATTGAAGCACGCGCCAAAGCAACGCAAGTCAACATTAATGCAGATATGTTGAATAATCCAGAAGTTATGCAGCAATATCTCAAAAATCAAGCAAATTTATCAAGTGCACTTTCGCGGCTTATGGCTGTTGTTGAAAACTATCCGGATCTTAAAGCAAACCAAAACTTTCTTGCTCTTCAATCACAATTAGAAGGAACAGAAAACCGTATTTCCGTTGCGCGCCGCGATTATATTGAAACAGTACGTGCCTACAATACTGCACTCAAAACAATGCCGACGATGATTTGGGCAAAATTATGGTTTCGTGATGCTAAACCTATGCCAACTTTTACCATCGATACTGATAGCCAACAAACACCAAAGGTTAATTTTAATTAATGAAATCATTTCGATACTCTTTGCAACGTATTGTATTTCCAAAATTATGGGCTTTTATCTGCTCTCTGTATTTAGTTGCTGCATTGGGAAGTATCGCTTGTTCGCAAATAAAATTTCCTCATTTAACAGGTTATGTTAATGATGTGGCTCATTTGCTCGATAATGCAACCAAGGAAGACTTGACAAAAAAACTGGCAGCACTCGAAGAGAAAACGGGAGATCAAATTGTTCTTGTGACACTCCCTACTCTTTCTGGCAATGATATAGAAACATACAGCAATTCTCTTTTTCGTACATGGGGATTAGGCCAAAAGAAGATCAATAATGGTGTATTACTGGTCATTGCACCGAATGAACGCACAGCACGTATCGAAGTAGGATATGGTTTGGAAGGAGAGCTAACAGATGCTCTTTCCTCTGTCATTATTAATAGCTTCATGATTCCTAATTTTCGTGAAGGAAATTATCAAAAAGGAATTGCTGAAGCAGTTGATGCAATTATCAAAGTTATTACAGAAAGTGATTCTGATTTTACTTTTCGCATCAAAGAAAAAGCTAAAATCGTTGAAGAACAACGTAAACAAGCTGAAAAAGAAGAAATAATTATAAATACAATCATGTTTCTCATTCTCTTTATAGTCGTTGGTTTGCCCATTCTTGCAATGATTTTTGGTAAAAAAGTGGGTCCACAAAAGTATCTCTGGCTGGGGATCATCTTCACACCTTGGTTTCTTAACTTAAGTGCCGGTGGCAGATATCCTGGTGGAAGGTTCGGTGGTCCTCGAGGTGGAGGGGGATTTAGGGGTGGTGGTGGATCATCAGGTGGTGGTGGTGCAACAGGAAGATGGTAAAAGGAACGTGGATTTTTAAGCGTAGCAAATCTTCTTAAGATAAAATTTATGAACGTATTCTCTTTTATTCAACAATTCTATACCTTACTCTGTAATCACTTTTATTGATTACAAAATAAACTCAAACATCAAGATAAATATTACCAATGACATTTGAATTGAAACATACGGATCGTAATCACTTATCACATCATTTTAATGCAATTCTAGGAAATCCACCCGTTGAATGGAAGATAAGTGATCATCTAGTTGAGTATCCTGAAGCTCTGCGTTATATGCAAGAACGTGTAGAAAAAATTCTTGCAAAAACCGCGCATGAACAAGTTTGGCTTCTTGAACACCCTTCCCTTTATACAGCGGGAACGAGTGCAAATAAAAAAGATCTTTTAGCGCCTAATTTATTCCCTGTTTATGAAGCAGGACGTGGAGGTGAATTTACATATCACGGTCCAGGACAGCGTATTGCTTATATCATGCTTGATCTTAAACGCCGAAAACAAGACATTCGTGCTTTCATTAGTGCATTAGAAGAATGGATCATACAGATGCTTGCCAACTTTAATATTAAAGGCGAACGCAGAGAAGATCGCGTTGGTGTCTGGGTTAAACAGTCTCATTGCCCATCAAAACAAAATGATCTTTCTTCCGAAGATAAAATTGCAGCTATTGGCATTCGAGTGCGCAAATGGATAAGTTTTCATGGAGTTTCTATCAATGTTAATCCTAACTTAGCCCATTATTCAGGAATTGTTCCTTGTGGAATTACAAACCACGGTGTAACAAGCTTTCTTAATCTCGGTTGCCATGTAGCAATACATGATGTTGATATTGCTCTCAAACACGCTTTTGAACAAATTTTTGGCCCAACAATCGATGTTTCCTAAGTGCATTGATTTTTAAATAAAAAACAGGCATAAAATTATTTTAATAATATTTGATTTTATGAGGTGGATAGTTAAACGCTATGAGCGATAACAAAAAGGATCTTTTTAGTGTTTTAAATAAAGCCCAATCTCGGGTAAATACAAAAGAAAACACTCTGCAGTCTCCAATGAAATCAAACGCGATGATTTCAAGAAAAAGTGCAAAAGATACGCAAGAAGATGACTATAATGCCCTCTCTATTCGAGTTCTTGAGGGTTTAGAGCCTGTACGTTTACGCCCTGGAATGTATATTGGTGGAACAGACAGTAAAGCGCTTCATCATTTATTTTCCGAAATTATTGATAACGCGATGGATGAAGCTGTTGCGGGTTATGCAGATTCTATTGAGGTCTCATTAGATAGGAACGGTTATATAACCGTTACAGATAATGGACGCGGTATTCCTGTTGAAAATCATCCTCAAATGCCTGAGAAATCGACTCTTGAAGTTATTATGACACAACTCCACTCAGGGGGAAAATTTGATGGAAAGGCTTATCAAACTGCAGGTGGACTTCATGGAGTAGGAATTTCTGTCGTCAATGCTCTTTCTGATGATATGGAAGTTGAAGTTGCACGAGAACGAAAACTTTACCGCCAACGTTTCTCACGTGGTATTCCTCAATCTGGATTGGAAGATCTGGGAGATGTTTATAATCGTCGTGGTACGCGCGTTCGTTTTCATCCTGATCATGAAATTTTTGGTGAAAAAGCAGCTTTTGATCCAGAAAAAATCTATAAGATGACATGCTCCAAAGCCTATCTTTTTGGTGGCGTAAAAATTCGCTGGTCTTGTGATCCCGTCATACTTGAAGGCGCAAAAAATATTCCTGAAAAAGCTGTTTTTCATTTTCCCGATGGGCTTAAAGACTATTTACTTTCGTCACTAAAAGATGAATATCGAGTAACGTCAGAAATTTTTTCTGGCAAAACACAACACAATAATGGCCATGGCTCCGTTGAGTGGGCTATCGCTTGGCATGGTGGTGATTCTTGTGTGCAATCTTACTGCAATACGATTCCTACAGGAGAAGGCGGAACACATGAAATAGGATTACGTCAAGCTCTTTTGCGTGGATTGAAATCCTACGCTGAGTTAATAGGAAACAAGCGCGCAACGATTATTACGTCTGACGATATTATGATTTCAACAGCCGCAATACTTTCAGTCTTTATCAGTAACCCTGAATTTGTTGGACAAACAAAAGATCGATTAGCAACCATTGAAGCACAGCGTATCGTTGAGAATGCAATCCGCGATCCTTTTGATCATTGGTTAGCAAATTCCCCACAAGAAGCAACAAAACTTCTCGATTGGGTTATTGAACGTGCTGAAGAACGTGTTAAACGACGCCAAGATAGAGAAATAAGTCGAAAAACTGCTGTCCGTAAATTACGTCTGCCCGGTAAACTTGCAGATTGTAGCCAGAACCATGCTTTGGGTGCTGAACTATTCATTGTTGAAGGGGATTCTGCAGGAGGATCTGCTAAACAAGCAAGAAATAGAGCAAACCAAGCAATTTTACCTCTTCGTGGTAAAATCTTAAATGTCGCCAATGCTGCACATGAAAAAATGAACTCAAGCCAAACAATTAGCGATCTTATCCTTGCTCTTGGATGTGGAACACGCTCCAAGTATCGTGAAAAAGATCTCAGATATGAACGTATTATCATCATGACAGATGCTGATGTTGATGGTGCTCATATTGCGTCACTGCTCATTACCTTCTTCTTTCAAGAAATGCCTGACCTTATTCATCAGGGACATTTATATCTTGCCGTCCCTCCCCTTTATAGAATATCGCAAGGAGGAAAAGTTGCTTATGCTCGTGACGACATTCATAAGGATGAATTGCTCAAAACTGAATTTACTGGAAAAGCTAAAATCGAAATCGGGCGTTTTAAAGGGCTGGGTGAAATGCGCGCAGAACAACTTAAAGAAACGACTATGCATCCTCAAAAACGTACATTGCTTCGTGTTTCTATTGATGCCGTGGAAATGCAAGAAACGAAAAAGACTGTAGAAAGTCTCATGGGAACAAAACCAGAAGCACGATTTCGTTTCATACAAGAAAACTCTACTTTTGCTTCTAATCTAGACATCTAATGTAAAAAACATCCCTTTCAAACCACTGCAGCTGCGTCAATCACGCGCAGTTGCGGATTGATCGTTCCATTCCAATAATTCAAACTAAGATGACCAGCTAAATGAATCATTTCACCAATATTTTCAAAAAGAAAATCACCTAGCGATGTCCCTACAGCACGAAAAGCTATTCCTTGCAATTTTTTTCCTTCAACATTAGATACAACGAGGCGAAGATGTCCTTTACCAACTTCAGATAGATTCACCAGTCTATGAGAGGGAAGAACAAAAACAGGTGTTGCATTCCCTGCTCCAAATGGCCCTGCTTTTTCAAGCAATTCAAACAGTGCTTCATTAACACCAGAAGCAGAAAGAGAACCATCTATACTAAGAGATTTTTTTGCACGCAACTGTGAAACCATTAAAGAAACTTTTTCTTCTAGCCATTTTCGAAAGATTTCAATTTTTGTTGATTGAATTATAATTCCTGCGGCCATACTATGTCCCCCTCCTTTTTCTAATAAATTTAATGTAACAGCTTCACGAACGAGTGCTCCTAAATCTATACCATTAATTGAGCGTCCCGACCCTACGCCATTTCCATCTTCTTTCAAAGCAATAGCAAAAACAGGACAAAAAAAACGCTCTTTGAGACGGGAAGCAAGAATACCAATAATTCCCGGATGCCATTCTTTATGAGAAATTACAAGTGACAAGGGTATTTCTTGATCTTGATAAAGAGATGCAATGTAAGATTCCGCTTGTGCTAATTGAATGTTCTCCATTTCTTGGCGTTCTTGATTAAGCTGATCTAATTGTTCTGCTATTCTGTCCGCTTCATCTTTATTCTCACAGCTAAGCAAACGTGCTCCCAAAGCTTGATCACCAATGCGCCCTCCTGCATTAATTCTAGGACCTAATAAAAAACCTAAATGAAAACTATTAAGCGGCTCCCCTATTCGTGAAACCTTTGTTAAAGCTGTTATTCCTGGATTATGCATAGAACGAGCAACTTGAAGCCCTTTTATCACAAAAGCACGGTTAACCCCCTGTAATGGAACGACATCACATATGGTTGCCAATGCAACAAGATCAAGCATACTTAAAAGATCAGGCAGCTGCCCTTGGAATTGTTTTTTCCGCAGCAAATGATGAACCCAAGCTAACGTAACAAAAACAACGCCCGCTGCACATAAATGCCCCTGTTTAGAAAAATCATCAGGGCGATTAGGATTGACAAGAGCAACGGCTTCTTGATGAATCTCTGACATTTGATGATGATCTAAAATCACAACATCAGCACCAGCAAGCCTCGCTGCTTTTACCGCATCTGGACTATTTGCGCCACAATCAACAGTGATAATTAACCGAGCACCTTCTTGCACAAGCATCCTCATTGCTTGTTCATTCGGACCATAGCCTTCAACAATACGATCAGGAATATAAATTTTGACTTCAATACCAAAATAACGAAAAAAACGCGCTATGAGTGCTGAAGAACAAGCACCATCAACATCATAATCACCAAAAACAGCAACCTGTTCTTGATTGAGAAGAGCCTTAACAATACGCTCTGCAGCGCATTGCATATCCCTAAAACTTTCTGGATCCGGCATAAGTGTACGCAATGTTGGATTAATAAAAGCAACAGCCTCAGCTTCATCCACATCTCTTGCTGAAAGTACTCGAGCTAACTGATCTGGAAAACCAAATTTTTGAGAAATAGCGCGCGCATTATTTATCCCTTGAACATCAAGGGCATCTAACCAAGCTTGACCACAAGCAGAAGATTCAACATTAAGAAAATAACGAGACCACTGCATTATTACTTATTTTATAATGAAGAACGATAAAATACAATCATGCGTTAAAGATAAAATAGTCTTTTGCAACATTCATTTTAAATTTAAATGGTCCACAAACTTCTTTAATGTAGTATTATAATACCTTTCTCATAACATGTTGTTTTATAAATTTTTTATTTTCTCTTGACGTCAATCAAAAGACATTATATCAGAACAAGTGGTATGCGTTAAATATTTCGCTATGGTAACAATTTTCAACGCAAAACAGTAAAAATTCCCTTATATTAAAAGGGTTCTAATAAAGGATACTTCTATGGCAACTTTTTCACAAAAGCCAACTGAAGTGGTGAAAAAATGGGTTATTATTGACGCAGAAAACCTTGTTTTAGGTCGTCTTGCCACATTTGTTGCTAACCGCTTACGTGGCAAACATAAAGCTACATTTACTCCACATGTTGATGATGGTGACAACGTTATTGTCATTAATGCAGATAAAATAGCTCTCACTGGCAAAAAATATACGGATAAAAAATATTATTGGCATACCGGCTATATTGGTGGAATCAAACAACGTACAGCACGTCAACTTCTTGAGGGGCGTTTTCCCGAACGCGTTATTGAAAAAGCGGTAGAGCGCATGATTCCTCGGGGTCCCCTTGGTCGCCGTCAATTGAAGAATCTACGTGTTTACGCTGGAAGCCAACATCCACATGAAGCACAACAGCCTGAATCTCTTGACGTTGGTGCTTTAAACCGCAAAAACAAAAGGATTGCTTGATTATGGCTGAAATTAATTCTCTTTCTGAGCTTAGCATAGTAACAAGTATTACAGAAACACATGAAAATGTTGTTCCTGTCCACGTGCAAAAGCTTGATTCACAAGGACGTGCTTATGCAACAGGAAAGCGTAAAGACGCTGTTGCACGCGTATGGATTAAACCAGGTTCTGGAAAAATCACGATCAACAATAAGGAATTTGACAAATATTTTGCTCGTCCTGTTCTTAGAATGATTCTTCGTCAACCAATTGTTGCAACAAACAGGGATACCCAGTTTGATATTATTGCAACCGTTGCTGGTGGGGGGCTTTCCGGACAAGCCGGTGCAGTGCGCCATGGCATTTCCAAAGCTTTAACCTATTACGAACCAGAACTTCGCTCAATCTTAAAAAAAGGTGGTTTTCTTACCCGTGATAGCCGTGTTGTTGAACGTAAGAAATACGGTAAAGCAAAAGCACGTCGTTCTTTCCAATTCTCAAAGCGTTAATTTCATTTTTTGTACAATGCATAAAGCCTCGGACAAAAACGGGGCTTTTTTAAACTGCTAAAACAGACTTTTAGATGAATGTAGGAACAAATCTATACCGATTAGAAAAAACAAGAATGCAAAACAACCTCTTCTCTTAAGATAAAAGGCAAGAAAAATAGACCGAAAAAATTCAAAACTTCAGTTTCAATTTTTAAAATCTGTTTTACTAACTTGAATATATCCACGTGCTGAAGCATAAAAACATTTACGCGACGACTTTAGCAATCTTATAAGCTTTTCAATGTTTTTTCTATTATCACTTAACAAGCTTTAGTCCAAGAAATGCTTTACCATTGTGATAAAATGAGGGACAGAAATAGGCTTTGACATATATTCTTCACATCCACTGGCACGAATTCGCTCCTCATCGCCTTTCATAGCAAAAGCTGTTACAGCAACAACGGGGATTGATCGAAGTTTTTCATCTTCTTTTAATTGTTTAATAACATCTATTCCAGAGACCTCTGGCAACTGGATATCCACAAGAATAAGAGATGGCATTGATGAACGCGCCAAATCTAATGCCATAAGACCATTACGCGTTTCAACGGTTTCATAACCACTCGCTTCTACAAGATCGCGAAATAACTTCATATTAAGCTCATTATCTTCCACGATCATGACTTTTTTTGACATTCGTATAACTCCACCCTTCTCAGATAAAATAGAGAAATAGAAATGAATCCACATTCTCTTTGCTTAAGATAAAATGATAAAATGAATTGTAAACCACAAAGAGATTAAAAGATTCCAATAAAAGCATTTTTGCAAATATTTGTAAGACGCATCGCTATACTTATTCAGTTCATCAACATAAAACCCACAAATAGTCGTAAGATTGTGTGACCTTGTATTTTTCGAGTTGATATACAAAGTTTATGGATATCTCAATTAATGCATTCGCGTTTTCATCATAAAAAAATATCAACCACAAACTTAGCTCAAATGCGCATTTTGAAGAGAAAAAAATTTAAGTAAATTTAAAAAGCAACTGATTAGCTGAATTTAATGCACCATATACAGGCATCCACAAAACAATATCTTAATGATATAAAAGGATAAACTTATCAAGGTCATTAAGATTAAAAAAAATAAATAAACCGTGATTAAATATCACGGTTTATTTAATATAAAACATTCAATAACAGCATAATTCAAAGTTTATCAAGGATAATATCTTTTAATTCAAAGCCCATGAACTATGAGCAAAAGCATCGAATGTTCTTCCACCTGTCTCTCTGTTAGGACTCGGTGGCTTTCTAGTAAAGAAATATACAAGATATGCGATGAGACCAAAAATCGCTGTCTCCAACCCCATTAAACCCGCAACTTTTTGGACATTTTTCTCAGCCCCTTGTCCTCCAAACTGGCTAATAATCATATCAACAGCTTTAATAATTCTATTTTCCTGTGTCATTACAGAAATAAAACCAGCATTTTGAAATCTGCCATTTAAAGAATCAGCATTGGCTCTTAAAATCTGTGAAAAGAAAATCGCTACTGCAACAAAACATACTATACAATGCTTGAATATTTTCATCATAACCACCTAATTACAATATTTAGTAAAATAAATTTTCTTTACCGCCCCCTCTAAATAGAAAACATTCCGTTATCTATCGATAAAGTATATTTATCTTCTGATAATAAAAATATAATACAAAATTTAATTAATAATTTTATTTTATTGTTATTTTTGTGTTATATTAAACTTATAATATATCCGCTACATGTTTATTTAATAATTGTCAATTATTTTATTTGTAATTTACATTATGTATGTTTAATGATAAAAATATATTAAAATAAAATTATTTTATTGTTTTTATTATAAATTTAGCTTTATTGTTATAAATATTATTATGATTTTATAATATAAAAAATATCAATATGTTGTTTTTTTGTTACACATAATATTTTTATTTTTTGTATAATATAGTAAAATAAATATTTTTATAAAATAATTTTTCCTTAGTATAGATTGAGAAAAAATATTTGCCCCAGCTACAATTAGCGTAAGAACCAGCTTAACTCTTTGATTGAAAAAGCTAAATTAGGTAAGATAAGGGATAACTTTGGTGAATGCGCCAAATCTAATGCCATATGCTATTACACATTTCAACAATTTCACAGCCATGCGTTTCTACAAGAACGTGGAATAATTTTAATAAAGTTCATTGTCTTCCAGAATTATAACTTTCTAACATTAATATAATTCCACGACTTTAAGATAAAATAGAGAAATAAAAATGAATACACCTTCTTTCTAACTAAGATAAAATGATTAAAAATATAAATCATAAAAAATTTAAATAACGTTGATATGGATAGATTATTTGCTAGCAAACAATCTTCTCTATTAAATCAGAGTGTTCACTATTGTGATATTTTAATCTCAATCACTACAACACTTCAATAACAGACTAAAATATAGATTCACTATAAGCTTAAAATAAAAATTTTGGAATTGATCATACATACAATGAATGAACCGTAAAATACAAAAGTAATCATAACACTAGAAAATGAAAAAGCTTATCACTCTTGTTCACTATCCCTTCCTCTCTCATTTTTTCTGTGTTATTTTTAAAGTCTTGTAAAAGATATGAATTACATGCAAAAAAATTTAGCCCTTTGTAATCTCTACGCCATCAATCACATTAGTTTTATTAATGATAAGCAATAACATCTGTATAGCTCTAAGCTTAGAGAGTAACACCAGATTAAAGTATAATTTTTATTTATTGTAAAAGAGGATGTAAAACTCCATTTTACTCTTATCATTGTTAAGAAAAATTGAAAAATGAGCTTATTAATATTTAAAAAATAGAAAATATTTTTTTACAAAATAATATCTTATTTAATTACTTTTTAAAATAACCTATTTAAAATAATATAAATATATTATGTTTATATTTTATGTGTTTAAATTGTATATTTTTAATTAAATAATAATATTTATAATAATACTAAAATATTACATAATAATTATCTTTCTATTAAATAGAATAAGAAATTCACAAGAAAATAAAGTATAATTCTCTTTGTTTACAAGAACAACAAAGAAATATATTTAATTATGTTATTGAACTCAGTTGCGTTGCCATCGTTTTTGCCTGCTTGGATTGGTGAATCCTTTTATTTCCAAGCAATTATTAACTGAATTTTGACTGCTCAGCATGCTGAAAAATCTCTATGTGATTGTTGTCTTGATAATTGCTATCATGTTGTTTGGCGAAGCTCTTAGCTTTCTATCGGGCAACTTAAAAGCTTTATTCTGTCAATTTTCTTATTGTTTAAGCAAAAACTCATCCACGTAATAATATATTGAATGTACCAACAAAATCCGCACGAATAACCACATTTTGCACATATAAAAATTACCCATCTTTGACAGTTTTTTAGCACTATAAACGCAACAAAAGTAAATTTTGCTCGGAGGAGAAAGCACTACTAATATTGTACACCATCTTACAATTGGCTTGTGTCATCAAGCAGCCATCCAAACTCAAACTAAAACTGATCTAAAACCAAGAAATTTAACTCTATGATTTCTGTTGTAAATTCTTTGCTCATAGCTATAGAAATACGACCGATTTTATGCATGAATATGTCTAATAAAAATCCTCATGTGTAAATTTTACATACCCTATACCGCCAGGATAAATAACGATATTTTACAGTACGATAGAATTTTCACTCAATTTTTTATTTTTATAATCATGATGACTTTTATATTATCCCCCTAATCCATTAAATTTACGCATTGTTTTCTTATAACTTATGAAAGTCATGACCATGGAAAGAAAAGCGCTCAACAGAAGATATCCAATATTCCATTCGTCTTTACCAAGCAACAATGACACAGGCAAGGAAGCAGAAAAAGCCATGGGAAGCATAAACAAAAGCCATTTTACAATGCTTAAAGGATAAATTCCTATTGGCACAAATGAAAGCTCGTAAATCATTTCATGAAAATATTCGACAGGCATCTTACGGCTAATAATAAATGTTATAAAATTGAACATCATGAAAAAACAAATATTGACGATAAAAACACAAAATATTGCAACAATAAAAGAGATCCATCTTAGCTTAAGATCAGAAATATTCGGTAATGATACAAATAAATAGGCACTAACATAAAGGACAAAGAGCTTGATCAAATTAAGAGGTTTACACCAACCAAACAACATCAACAACCAGATTGAAACGGGCTTTATCAAGTATGGTTCAATTTTACCATCCGCTACTTTTTCAAAAAACGTTTCAATAGAATTAGTAAAAATATTCAAAAATATTCCAAGTAAAACAAAGACAACAAAGATAAAATGGATTTCATCTCTGCTATAGTTACCGATCTTTCCTGAAAAAGAAGATATTCTATCAATAAATATGAATTGAATAAAATAATAGCATAGAGAAAGCATAAACTCCCCAGCCAAATTCTTACCATAAACAATCTGTCGGCGGATATTCAGACTGATAAAATGAAGGATGATTTTCATCTCAACCACCTGCTCCATTATATGCTTTCATCCCTTTATTCCAAGCAATATAAATTAAGAATAAAAAACACAAAATATAAGTAAAACTTCCGAAAATAAACTGCTGAAACAACGCTAAATTTTGCGTCGCGAAAAACTCGGCAGGAGCTGATATCATGAAACGATAAGGATTAAATTGCATAAGCGGAATAAGCCACACCGGCCAAAAAGATGGTGGTAAAAGAACACCCCCAAGAAGCGCTGAACTGAGAATACTGAAAGAAAGTAATATATTGTACTCAATCACCCAAAAGCTTAATAAGGCAATTCCAAAAGAGATTAAAAAACAAAGCAATTGTGATAGAATAACAACCAAAAAAAAGAACAGAAAAGCGATGACCAATCCCAGAATATTTTCATAGGATAAAACAAGCTTAACAACAAAAAGAGCCAATAAGGGAATGCTATATAATACACTCTCCCCTAAAAAAGTAAAAAGCATTTGTGTCATATAACTAAAGGGCTTTGTAAGATATACTTCTAATTGACCTTCTTTAACATGATGAGAGAAAAACTTAATCACATTATAACCATTATTTAAGCGACCTAGGACTAAAGCAAAAGCATAATAATACATCATATCATAAAAGCTAAAGCCATTTATGGTGTTGCCCGTATCAGAGAAAAGTGCATTCCATAATAGAAGTTGAATAACAAATGGCGAAAGTGTCCCAATGATAATATCGGTAAAAAACATTGCTCTATCACTTAGAACATTCAGTAATCCATTCTTGGCAAAAAGAAACATACCAAAGCAGTGGTTAGATAAATTCTTTAAATTTAACACGGAGCATCTCTTCAAGCGAGGGAGTGGATACAGAGAACGTACAGTTCAATTTGGTTGTAATTTCGCGTACAAAACGCGCAAAATCCTCACGGGGCAACGAAACCTCCAGCGAGCATTCTTCAGCGTTAAAGTACTTATCTTTTAAAGGAGTAGATAATTTCAACGCAATCTCATCAATTTTTTCTACAACAGCTGAAGGTGCCGCCAAGTGTTCACAAAAAAGTGTCATTCTCACCAAAGAAGGAATGACATTTTTAAGCGCATGAAGATTACCATGAAACTGTTTCTTTCCTTTATGCAAGAGAATAATATCATCGACGTATCCATCAATATCTCCCATATCATGACTTGTGATGATATACCCAGTGCCACGCTCCCTTTTCAGTTTTTTAAGAAGCTCCCTGATTTCATGCTTAGATGTAAGATCAAGACCAATACTTGGCTCATCGAGAAACAACAGTTTAGGTCTAAAGGAGAGATTAAATGCCAATTCACTTTTCACTCTCTCACCCAGACTAAGTATCCGCACTGGCTTATCCATAATATGCTCAAGACCCAGTAACTCAGCGATCTCTTTAAGATCACGGGTAAAAGAGGCGCGTTCAAGACCATATAATGGTTGAACCATATCCAGACTGTAGCGTAAGGGCAAATCCCACCATAAACAATTCTTATGACCAAAGACCACACCCAAAGACTTGAACAGATTTTTCTTCGCTTTATAAGGATCAACACCAAGGACTTTAACACATCCCTCATCAGCGTATTGTATACCAGAAAGTATTTTAATCAGTGTCGATTTACCCGCTCCGTTAGGGCCAAGAATTGCTAACGATTGCCCTGAAAAGAGGGTGAAACTCATATCTTTTAACACATAATGATTTGTATAATCCGGCTTGAAGAGAGAAAACACCTTGTTTTTAAAACCAATTTCTCTGTCAATGTTGCGATATATTTTTGAGACGTTATTAACGTCAATCAATAATGATCCCATCAGTCACTCCTAATTTCAACTTATCTCCCCTTTGAATGTTCCCATAATAAATATCTGTTTTTGTTCACTAGAAAAAACAAAAGTGTTCAAGCCCTCCCTAGAGCAATAAAACGCACCTGACGTTTTATCTCCAATTTTTTGTCTAGATATTTTTTCAATGTGATGAGTTCACTTCAATGAAGCATTAAGATACTAAAAACTTATTTCTTCTTTTATGAAAGATAATCTTTTGGATAAACTAAGTAAGTAGAAAAATAATTGGTCATTGAAAGGAGAGCTTTGCTAAGAAGGCTTCATTGTGTAAGCAAAGATACAAAGCATAAATCTATACTATAAGCATATCAAACCACATTGATAACAAAACAAAAATCCTTGACAACAGGAATTTTTTGAGAGGCTACTTTCCCTCAGCATTACTATAAAATGCCTCCATTATTCCCCATGAAAAAACTAAAATTGCTTTCACTATTTTAGTAAATATCTTTCAGATTTTATCTAACTCATCTCCCTCAACAGACACGCCTCCCCAATATATGACCTCTGTAGATAATTCAAAGGAGCAGCTTCATAAACTCAGATTATTAAACGATACATCATATCCAAAAATAACAATACAATCAATTATGGATAAAGATCTGTAGAAAGAAAGCCATGATATTCGAAAATTTCATCACTCAAAAACACAATTTTCTCATAGCAATTGACTTATCAAAAACTTTCTTCAAATAATGCCCTATTCATCTTATAAAATTTATAGACAAAATTTGTATCAATCAAAAAGAACAAATGAAGTTTGTTTAGTTGGTTTCAGCATCACTCTCATTAAAAGATAAAAGATTAAAACTTTGGACCATATGAGGTGGTAAAGGTGCAACAATGTCCAATATTCCTCCTGAAGGATGAGGAATACGAATACGACGTGCATGAAGATGAAGACGATTTTGAATTCCTCCTGGTAATGTCCAATTACTATCAGAAAAAAAATACTTTGTATCGCCAATGATAGGATGATCCATATGGGCAGCATGCACACGAAGCTGATGTGTTCTCCCTGTATAGGGTTCCATTTCAAGCCACGAAAGAGCCCGCCCTCGCGTATCTAAAACGCGATAGTAGGAAACCGCATGATGTGAATCTGGCTCCCCATGTTCACAAACACGCATTTTGTCACCTTGTGCAGTCATTTCCTTAACCATCCACGTTGAAATTTTGTCCTGCTTTTTTTTAGGCACACCCCGAACCAACGCCCAATAAGTCTTTTTTGTTTCTCGCGCTCTAAAAGCAGCAGTTAAGGACTGAGCAGCTCCCCTTGATCGCGCAACAATAAGCACACCCGACGTCTCACGATCAAGACGATGAACCAAACGCGGCTTTTCACCTTTTTTATTGCGCCATACCTCAAGCATACTATCCATATGACGTGTTAAACCAGAGCCTCCTTGTACAGCCAACCCAGCTGGTTTATTAAAAACAAATACCTTTGGATCTTCATAAAGCAGCATTTTTTTCAAAACGGTCCCATCATCCTGCCCACGAAGTGTTTTATCCGTTATTGAAAGATTTTCCTTGTCATTAATAGGGAGAGGTGGAATACGAACAGCTTGCCCTATACAAAGACGCGTATCGGCTTTAACACGTCCACTATCAACCCGTATCTGACCAGAACGCAACAATTTTTGCAAAGCTCCAAAACCAAGTCCTGGATAATGCACTTTAAACCAGCGATCTAAGCGCATTCCATTTTCATCTGCCTCAACTTTTTTTATTTCTATGCCTGCCATGAAAATTCCCTTACCTGCTAATTTTATTGATCTATTTTTGCGCCTTTATAAACACAAAAATTCATATTTTAGTTGGTTTTATCACACCATATTACAGTTAGTATCCAAAATTTCCTTTTCTTAACGTCCAAATTTTATTAGCTAAAAACTAAGCGTTGTAAAAATCAACAGCCTTTACGCTTAATAGCGAATGGAGATAATTAACCGTGTCCTTATTCAAAACCTATGCACGTGTTCTCACTTACCTAAATAGAGAAAAAAATGCATCCCTTTTAATCTGTACCGCTAATGTTATATTAGCTATTATCACTATTGCAGAACCTATTTTATTTGGACAAGTTATTGATTCTATTACAGACAAAACAGCTATCATCCCTACTCTTGCCATTTGGGTTTGTTTTGGACTTTCACATATTATTGCTTATGTCCTTGTTGCTCGCGGTGCTGACCGCTTAGCCCATAGACGCCGCTTAACGGTTTTAACGGAATCTTTCGAACGTATCATTGCCATGCCTTTAATTTGGCATCAACAACGTGGAACTTCCAACGCACTCCATACACTTTTGCGCGCAATAGATTCCATGTTAACCATATGGCTTGATTTTATGCGCCAACATCTCTCAACGCTTGTCGCCTTATTGATTCTCATCCCCATAGCGTTTAATATGAATTGGCGTCTTTCAATAGTCTTGGTTGTGCTTGCCATCATTTATGTATTAATTGCACGTTTAGTGATGCGAAAAACAAAAGACGGACAAGCCGCTGTAGAATGCTATCATCATAACCTTTTTAAGCATGTCAGTGATTCAATCTCTAATGTTTCCATTGTACAAAGTTATAACCGAATAAAAGAAGAAACTTCCATACTGCATCAACATACAAATGCTCTTCTTAAAGCACAAAATCCTGTTCTCAATTGGTGGGCGCTCGCCAGTGGCTTAAATCGAATGGCTTCAACAATTTCAATCGTTTGTGTTCTTCTCCTTGGAGCTTTTTTTGTTGCAAAAGATCAATTACGAGTAGGTGAAGTCGTTGCTTTTGTTGGATTTGCACAACTCATGATTAGCCGCCTAGACCAAATGAGCAGTTTTATTAATTGTGCAATATCCTCACAAGCAAAACTGCAAGAATTTTTTGAAATGGAAGACTCAACCTTTCATATCAACGAACCGCAAAATCTTCCTTCCCTCCAAAATGTTAAAGGCGCCATACAATTTCATCACGTGACCTATCAATTCCAAAATTCTTCTCAAGGTGTTTTTGATATTTCCTTTGAAGTTAAAGCAGGACAAACTGTTGCGATTGTAGGACCAACAGGGGCTGGAAAAACAACATTGATCAATCTGTTGCAGCGCGTATACGACCCTACCCTTGGGCATATCTCCATTGATGGAATAAATATATGCTCAATCAATCGCGAATCTTTACGCAAATCTCTAGCAACAGTATTTCAAGACTCGGGTCTTTTCAACCGTACTATTCATGACAATATTTCAATAGGAAAAGCGAGCGCAACGAATGAAGAACTTTATGAAGCAGCAAAAATAGCAGAAGCTCACGATTTTATTCTAAAAAAAGCTGATTGTTATAACACAATAGTGGGCGAACGAGGATCTCAATTATCAGGTGGAGAAAAACAACGACTAGCAATTGCACGCGCTGTTTTAAAAAATGCCCCTATTCTCATTCTAGATGAAGCAACAAGCGCTCTTGATGTTGAAACAGAAGCACGAGTCAAAGATGCTCTCGATTGTATAAGCCATAACCGTACTACTTTTATTATAGCACATCGCCTCTCAACAGTACGCAATGCTGATGTGATACTCTTTCTGGATCATGGTCACTTAATGGAAAAAGGAAACTTTCAAGAATTAATCGATAGAGGGGGACGTTTCTCTAAATTTTTAAAGGCAAGTGGTTTAACAATCAAACCACCAAAAAGAGAAGGAGAAAATGTTATCCCCTTACATGAAGCCATAGCATCATAAAATTGACACTCTTTTCAAGCAAAAAAATCCTCCTCAGAATAACAAGAGTGCTTATATATGATACAAGTAAAAAGATTTCTAAAAATACCACAATCCATTTTAGGTATTTAAGAAAAATATTAAAACAGTCTAGTATTTTCTCTGCTATTGCAATTTTACTAGATTGGGACAAAAATATTTCCCTATATCTGTGAATATTGACGAGTATACATTCTCATTTAGGGAAAATGTAAAGGTAAAAACAATTTCTAGTTTTACCGTCTTCTTTTTACTCAGCTTTACGAATTTCAAAACGAACTAAAGAAATATCTTTTAAATAATGAATATTATGTATTGCGTTGCACTTTGTTTATCACTTTCTTTATAGTCCTCTCATAAAGAACAGAACATCATTGTTTTGCACATTCATATGACTTTTTTTAAGAAACATTTCTCAATGCTCTTAAGCCCATTTCACAACGACATTCGTGAGTGGTTTTGATTAATTTAACATACACAGAATTTGAAATAATAAAATCCTACGAATATTCGTAGCTCTTATTCAAAAGATAAAACGATAAATTATCATTATAACTCAATGTATTAAAGCAATTTTATCATAAATAAATTAGATGTTAATCTAAATCTTTAGATTTATGTGATATTCCTTTGATTCATATTGATAATTCATTACTTTATAATATGAAATAAAGATTTATAAAGATAGGAGAATATTCCTTTCAAGACCTTTTAATAATAAACCAAAAAACTGTTTTTTTGTACATAACAAGCAAAATGAAAACAATAGCTCTAAGATATAACAACGCTTTTATAAGCCTTTTCAAGGAAAGAGATTTTATTCATTTGAAAACTAATCGAATAATGACAGCTTATAACTTTATAAGGATAATCGTATGCAATAAATCTTATATTTTTCTTTCATAAAAAGAGATGTTTCTTCAAAAAATCTATAAGAGCAACATAATAACTAGTCTCCCTAGTAAAAGAATACACAGCAAAGCATGAAGTGCTGCATAATCTATCTTATCTTAAAAAGGTGATTCCTGAAACGCTTGGAAGCTATAAAGCCAAATGATAAAGTGGTGATAAAGACAAACACTGTCTTTATCTTTACAATTGTATTTTCCCCAATTACGCTGTATCTGCATTTCAGAAATACACCAGACAGATATTCATGATACATAGATGCCAACCAAATATAACAATGTGAAAAACACCTATGCAGAATGATTTCATTCTTTAATTTTTTTCAAGAAAATCTTTTAGTGCCACAAATGCCTCATCAGCTTTGTTCCCCTCAGGACCACCAGCCTGCGCCATATCAGGACGGCCACCTCCACCTTTACCACCAAGCATCGCTGAAAGAATACGAACGAGATCTACAGCATTTAATTTATCCGTTAAATCATCCGTAACACCGACAACAGCACTCCCTTTTCCATCCTCCGAGACACTAATAAAAGCAACCACTCCAGATCCAATTTGTTTTTTCTCAGAATCGACAAGCGCCTTAAGATCCCGTGGTAAAATATTTTTAACAACGCGTCCGGTAAAAGAAAACCCATTGATGATGATAATATCATCTTGGCTCCTTTCTGTTATTCCACCACTCAACATCATTTTCTTGCGTACATCATTCAATTCTTTTTCAAGTTTACGACGATCATCAAGCAAAATTCGCACCCGTTCTTCCACGCCAACAGAAGAAGTTTTTAAAAGATCAGCAATTTCATGAATACGTTCATCTTGGCGGCTAAGATAAAGACGTGCTTCTTTGCCTGTTAAAGCTTCAATACGCCGCACTCCAGCTGAAACAGAACTTTCAGAAACAATATGAATCAAACCGATATCACCTGTTCGCTCCACATGTGTCCCTCCACAAAGCTCAATTGACCAACGCTTTTTTAATCTTCCCTGTTCAAGTGGCTCCCCCATAGAAACAACACGAACTTCATCACCATATTTTTCACCAAACAATGCCATGGCTCCTTCAGAAATGGCATCATCTACAGCCATGAGGCGCGTTATCACTCTACTATTTTGCAAAATAATCTCATTGGCTAAATCTTCTATTTTTTTCAATTCTTTTGGTGAAACAGATTTTGGATGTGAAAAATCAAAACGCAACCGATCTGGCGATACAAGAGAGCCCTTTTGTGTAACATGGTCCCCCAATGTTTGGCGTAAAGCTTCGTGTAACAAATGAGTAGCAGAGTGATTCGCGCGAATTTTCTTACGACGAACAATATCAACCGTTAATTCTACACAATCAGACCTCGATGCCTGACCAGATTTCACCTCCCCAATATGGATAAAAACACCATCGCCCTTTCTTTGGGTATCATGCACCGTAAAAATAAAATTTTCACCAGAAATGATACCGCTATCACCAATTTGCCCACCAGATTCACCATAAAAAGGTGTCTGATTAACAACAAGCATAGCTTTCTGACCTGAAAAAATATGATCAACAATTTTACCATCACACACAAGAGCTGTAAGAATACCTTTCGCTGTCTCAGTTTCATAACCTAAAAATTCTGTGGCCCCCACTTGATCACGAACAGAAAACCAGATTTTCTCTGTTACAGCTTCTCCAGAACCAGACCAATTGGCACGTGCTTCCTCTTTTTGGCGTTCCATCGCTTTATCAAAAGCACCAACATCAACAGAGATTCCTCGACGACGAAGAACATCTTGCGTCAAATCAAGCGGAAAACCATAGGTATCATAGAGCTTGAAAGCAACTTCACCATTCAAATAGTCCCCTTCTTTAAGATCGGTACTTGCTTCGTTCAACAAACCAAGTCCTCGTTCAAGCGTTTTACGAAAACGTATTTCTTCTAACCTTAAAGTTTCTGAAACCAAAGATTCAGCACGCACCAACTCAGGATAAGCTTGTCCCATTTCGCGAATTAAAGCAGGCAAAAGTCGCCACATTAAGGGCTCTTTAGCACCAAGAAGATGCGCATGACGCATAGCACGACGCATAATACGACGTAAAACATATCCTCTTCCTTCATTAGAAGGAAGCACACCATCAGCAATCAAAAATGCAGATGAGCGAAGATGATCAGCAATGACACGATGGCTGGCAATAAAATCACCCTTTGCCTCAATCCCTGTAATTTCTTCTGACGCGTCAATTAATGCACGAAAAAGATCAATGTCATAATTATCATGAACGCTCTGTAAAACAGCTGCAATACGCTCTAACCCCATACCGGTATCAATAGAAGGATGAGGTAAGTTAACACGTTCTTCCTTGGAAACTTGCTCATACTGCATAAAAACAAGATTCCAAATCTCAATAAAGCGATCCCCATCTTCATTAGCACTTCCAGGAGGACCGCCCCAGATTTCATCACCATGATCATAAAAAATCTCCGAACAAGGCCCACAAGGGCCTGTTTCTCCCATCGACCAAAAATTATCAGCCGTCGCAATACGGACAATTTTTTCATCTGGAAGACCAGAAATTTTACGCCACAGTTCAGCAGCAACATCATCACTCTGATAAACTGTCACCAACAATTTATCTTTTGGCAGGCAAAATTCCTTTGTTAAAAGATTCCATGATAAAAAAATAGCTTCTTCCTTGAAATAATCACCGAAAGAAAAATTACCCAGCATTTCAAAAAATGTATGATGGCGCGCCGTATAACCAACATTATCAAGATCATTATGCTTTCCACCCGCACGAACACATTTTTGTGCCGTTGTTGCCTGCGTATAAGAAGGTTGTTCAAGTCCAGTAAAAACATTTTTAAACTGCACCATCCCTGCATTTGTAAACATAAGTGTAGGATCATTCCGCGGAACAAGCGGACTAGAAGAAAGAACTTTATGCCCATTACGATGAAAATAATCCAAAAATATTGACCGAATATTATTAACACTATTCATGTTGACACCTGCTCAATACAGCACAAAACCATAAAAGAAAAATCCCCCTCATTAAATCCTCTTCGCCACGCATGGAGTCAATTTAATCAAAAATGGAATATTTGTTTTAAAAAATTGAGAAAAAAACGACTGCGTATTTAAAAACTCAAACAAAAAAACAGAAAAATCTTAAAGGAAAAAAATTATAAACGAAAAAAAACGCCCCATCAAATGGCTTCATCACTTTCTATATTTTCTGACCCTGCATTTTCTAACAATTCAATCGCAATCAAACCAGCATTTTGGCGCAAAGCTGCTTCAATCTCTGTAGCTATTTCCACATGTTCACGTAAAAACTGCTTTGCATTCTCACGCCCCTGCCCTAAACGCTGAGAATTATAAGAAAACCATGCACCAGATTTTTCCACAACACCAACCTTGACACCCAAATCAATCAATTCACCTACTTTGGAAATACCTTCACCATAAATAATATCAAACTCAACCTGTTTGAATGGAGGTGCCAATTTATTTTTCACCACTTTAACGCGCGTCTGATTACCAACGATTGAATCCCTATCTTTAATGGATCCAATGCGACGAATATCTAAACGAACAGAAGCATAAAACTTTAAAGCGTTTCCACCCGTTGTCGTTTCAGGAGAACCAAACATCACACCAATTTTCATGCGAATTTGATTAATAAAAACAACCATACAGTTAGAGCGAAAAATTGCTGCGGTTAATTTTCGTAACGCTTTACTCATTAACCGAGCTTGCAATCCGGGCAAAGCATCACCCATTTCACCGTCAATTTCTGCTCGCGGTGTTAAAGCTGCGACAGAATCCACAACAAGCACATCAACGGCACCAGAACGAACCAACGTTTCTGTAATTTCCAATGCCTGTTCACCGGTATCTGGCTGAGAAATGAACAAGTTTTCTAAATCAACACCAAGCTTACGCGCATAAATAGGATCAAGCGCATGCTCTGCATCAATAAAAGCACAAATCCCACCACCTTTCTGTGCCTCAGCAATAGCATGGAGAGCCAATGTTGTTTTCCCAGAACTTTCTGGTCCATAAATCTCAACAATACGCCCCTTCGGTAATCCACCAATCCCTAAAGCAATATCCAAGGATAACGACCCTGTTGGAATTGTTTCAATTTCAACAACCTGCTCTTTTTGCCCAAGACGCATAATCGAGCCTTTACCAAAAGAACGTTCAATTTGTGAGAGAGCAGCATCGAGAGCTTTTGTTTTATCCACGATTATATCCTTGACCGAATCCATAATAACCTAAAACTTTAGTGTACACTGTACTTTTAATTTAACTAAAGGCTTGAGTTTAGATTTTCACAGACTATTTCCATTCCTATCTCCACATTATGTCCATAAACATTCATGACCATCACAATAAAGAATTGGCATTGCTTATCTTATGACACATAATAAACTTCAATAAAGTAATATCTCTATGGAAGCATAGTTAACATATTTATATCTCTCTAGAAAAGGAACAATTTAATTTTAAACACAATGTTCTACAACCCTTCTGCTTATCCCTTTGATTAAATACTTGAGAGACTAAGAATTCTCCCACTATTGATCACACAAAAAACGCATCATCAATCAACCTCATACCCTATTGCATCGAAGAACAAAACGCTATTGTGTTGCATATTCATGCACTTGATTTAAGAAACATCTCTCAAAACTTCCAAGCTCATTTTGTGACAACACCTATGAATGTGGTATACTGCAAAACCCTTTAGGCACCACCATCTTTACTCTATAGAAGGAGCAAGCCGGCACCATCACACTATTTATCATCCCCCAATGTTGCGACAGCTCTCGGCACTTGAGACGATTCATAAGAGGGATTTTTAGTCCTTTCTTGTACAGTTTTTATCACACGCTAATCCTGCTTGTAACATGCAAGCGAATAACTTGATTGCTTCAACAAATAACAGACTTGGAATGAGAGAAATTTACGGTATTTGAAACTTTCATTCAACTTACGAAACAGTCAATTATCATTATAAGTCAATATATTATTTAATAAAAACCAAAAAAAATAAAGCAGCTTAAAAGTTGAATGACATATTTAAATTTGAAAAAATATGCAATTTTGGAGATATCAAAAAAAAATCTCTACAAGCAATGCAATAAATGTTTAAAATATAAGCTAAATTTCTCATACAATAACATAAGAGATCAATAAAAAACGTATTTCAACTCAAATTTTATTTTGATCTTTACGTTTTTTGCGCAACTGTTGCCACCACTCAAGACGTTTCACAATTTCACGCTCAAAACCACGCTCAACTGGTTTATAATAACTCTGACGCCCAAGTTTTTCGGGAAAATATTCTTGTCCTGAAAAAGCATCTGGTTCATCATGGTCATAACAATAACCACTTCCATACCCTTCTTCCTTCATAAATTTCGTAGGAGCATTAAGAATATGCTTAGGAGGTGGTAAAGAGCCATTTTTGCGTGCACAACGCAGTGCTGCTTTATACGCAAGATATGCTGCATTTGACTTTGGCGCAGTCGCAACATAAAGACATGCTTGCGCCAAAGCCAATTCTCCTTCTGGTGATCCTAAATAATCATAGGCATCTTTTGCTGCATTACAAATGACAAGAGCTTGAGGATCCGCCAAACCAACATCTTCAACGGCTATACGAACCAATCTTCGCCCAATATAGAGAGGATCTTCACCAGCATCCAACATACGTGCCAAATAATAAAGCGCAGCATCAGGATCAGATCCACGAACGGATTTATGCAACGCTGAAATGAGATTATAATGCCCATCTCGTCCTTTATCATAAATAGGCGCACGACGCTGAATAACTTTTTGCAAAGCAACAACATCAAGAATCTCTCCCAATGGTGCAATAGACCAAACTTCCTCTGCCAATGTTAACGCAACCCTCGCATCACCATCAGACATCTCTATCAAAACGTCTCTGGCATCATTATCCAAGGGAAGAGTTTTTCCCTCCACTTCTTCAGCACGCCTCAAAAGCATGTCCAAACTTTCATGATCATGAGAAAGAAATGTTAAAACACGTGCACGCGAAAGAAGGGCAGCATTCAGTTCAAAAGAAGGATTTTCGGTTGTTGCACCTATAAGTACCACAGTACCCTCTTCCATCACAGAAAGAAAACTATCCTGCTGTGCACGATTAAACCGATGAATTTCATCAACAAAGAGAAGTGTTTTATCCCCAGATATAAAACGCCTCTGCGCAACTTCAAAAATCTTTTTAAGTTCAGAAACTCCTGTAAAAATAGCAGAAACCTGTTCAAACGCGAAATTTGTTTCAAGGGCTAACAAACGTGCAACGGTCGTTTTTCCCGTCCCTGGAGGTCCCCAAAAAATCATCGATCCAATTGAGCCTGTTGCCGCCATACGTGAAAGCAAACCATCCTCTCCAATCAAATGCTTTTGTCCCACAACATCATTGAGAGAACAAGGGCGCATTCTTTCTGCTAGTGGCTGATTTTTATTAACTTGAAAATCAAACGACGAAGTAAAAAAATCTTTCTTCAAAAAAAACCTCAACGAATAAATTGGCGAATATACATACCATCACGTTCATATTCCAATTGCCACATATTTGAGCGACCTTGCATAAGAACCTTTTTCAACTGATGAACTGTTTGAATTTTATGGCCATTTACAACACGTAGAATATCTCCTGACTGAAAAATTCCAGCAGCATTGCTCATTTCCTCAAGATTGGTAATCACAACCCCTTTTGCAGATATAGGAAGATGAAAACGTCGACTATTTTGCGGTGTTAAATCTAACACCTCAGCACCAGCAAGAGGACTGTCACCCGTAATTTTTTCAGATTTTAAAAATGCAGTTTCTGATATCGATGAAACTGTTATTTGTGTTTTTAAAGTTTTTCCACTTCGTAAATATTCCAAAGCAAGACTATGCTCAACGTCAGCTGTCATCAAACGATACCCAAGACTATCTGGGCTGTCAACGCGTACCCCCTGCACACTCAAAATAACATCACCTACTTTCAATCCAGCTTTTTCAGCAGGACTATCTTTGATAACTTCAATAATCAGAGCACCATAGGGACGTTCTAAACCTAAACCACCAGCAATATCAGGTGTAACATTTTGAAAAGAAGCCCCAATATAAGGCGGCACAAAATATTTTCCACCGCGTTTAACAGTATCAAGCATTACTTTTACAAGATTAACTGGAATAGCAAAACCAATCCCTACAGAACCACCGGAACGCGAATAAATAGCCGTATTAATTCCGATTAACTGACCTTTCATATCAATTAAAGCGCCACCAGAATTCCCTGGATTAATGGCTGCGTCTGTTTGAATAAAAAAGTCAAAATCAGAAATCCCAACACGTGTACGCGCTTGCGCTGAAACAATACCACTTGTAACTGTTTGACCAACACCAAAAGGATTACCAATAGCAAGAACAAGATCACCAACTTCAACAGTATCAGAATTTCCCAAAGAAAGAACCGGAAATTGAGCATCTTTTTCCTTAACTTCAAGAATTGCAATATCAGTTGCTTCATCTTTGAGCACGACCTTACTCTCAAACTCCCGTCCATCAGAAAAAGCCACTTTAATTTCGCTTGCATCTTTAATGACGTGGTAATTTGTAACGATCAAACCACGTGCATCAACAATCACCCCTGATCCTAATGACGATTGCTTACGAACAGGAAATTTATTTTGAAAACGACCAAAAAATTGCTCAAAAAATGGATCGCCTTCAAAAGGTGATCTAGCTCTAATTTGTCGAGCTGCATAAATATTTACAACAGATGGAACTGTCTTTTTAACTAAAGGAGCAAATGAAAGAGTGATTTCTGTTTGTGTTTGAGGAACATGAGCATATACATGATCAAATGATATCTGCATCATAATTACAAAAAAAATCCGCACCCAAAAAGAACACCTCATAATCCACTCCTTATAAAATCAGCACATTCTGTTGAAGATTAATAGAATAAAAAAACGTATCCCCGCAAATTAAGGACCTCTATTAATATTTCATAATAGAGAATAAAAACAACCTATTTGAACAATAAATATTATAAAAATAAGATAATTCAATATTCTATAATTTTCTCTCTGCACCTATTTCTCAACTAAAACAAACTTAAAAATGCTCACAAAAAAACCGCCCAAGACAAGGCGGCCTTTAAAAATCCAACAGAATAAAAAACTCTACGAAGATGTTCCCTTTTCATTCTCAGAAGCTTCCATGCGAGCACGATCCCCAGCACCCTTCGCTTCAACATCACGATCAACAAATTCTATAACAGCCATGGGCGCATTATCACCGGTACGAAACCCCGCTTTCATAATACGCAAATACCCACCGTTGCGTGATGCATAACGTGGCGCAAGCGTATCAAATAATTTCGCAACCTTTCCTGCATCACGAAGTGCTGCAATAGCTTGCCGACGCGCATGCAAACCACCACGCTTACCAAGAGTAACAAGTTTTTCAACAATAGGACGAATTTCTTTAGCTTTTGGAAGCGTTGTCACAATCTGCTCATGCTCGATCAACGAAGTTGCCATATTTGCAAACATCGCTTTACGGTGACTGGCAGTACGGTTCAACTTGCGTCCTGACTTACTATGGCGCATAAGCCCTCTCCTTAAATTCTAATTTTAATATTGATCTTCATAACGTTTTGCAAGATCATCAATGTTTTCAGGCGGCCACGCAGGAATCTCCATCCCAAGATGTAAACCCATACACGCCAAAACTTCTTTAATCTCATTCAACGATTTTCGACCAAAGTTCGGTGTCCGAAGCATTTCAGATTCTGTTTTCTGAATCAGATCACCAATATAGACAATATTATCATTCTTAAGACAATTTGCCGAACGAACTGAAAGTTCTAATTCATCCACTTTTTTGAGAAGAGCAGGATTAAAAGAAAGCTCAGAATCAGCCTCTTCAACAGGCTCCTTCTGTGGCTCTTCAAAGTTAATAAATAACGATAATTGATCCTGAAGAATGCGTGCTGCAAAAGCAACAGCATCCTCACCATTAACAGCACCGTTTGTTTCAATCGTGAGCGTTAATTTATCATAATCGAGAACTTGACCTTCGCGTGTATTTTCTACTTTATAAGATACCTTACGGATCGGTGAATAAAGACTATCAATTGGAATAAGCCCTATACGTGCATCATCAACACAATTACGATCAGATGGAACATACCCCTTTCCTGTGTTGACAATAAATTCCATACGAATTTCAGCTTCTTCATCAAGAGTACAAATAACATGATCTGGATTTAGAATTTCCATATCCCCAACTGTACTGATATCTCCCGCTTTCACGACACCAGGCCCCTCTTTATAAACGACGACACGTTTAGGACCTTCTTCTTCCATACGAAGCGCAATTTCTTTTATATTCAGAATAATATCCGTAACATCCTCACGCACACCTGGAATCGATGAAAATTCATGCAAGACACCGTCAATCTGCACAGCAGTAATAGCAGCACCACGAAGCGAAGATAACAAAACGCGACGAAGCGCATTTCCTAACGTTAAACCAAAACCACGCTCAAGAGGTTCAGCAATCACACTTATAATATTTGGATTATCATGTGCACATGATTCAACCTTATTGGGTTTAATAAGTTCCTGCCAGTTTTTCTGGATCATATTTTTATTCCCGTTCTTTAGTTCCGTTACCATTCAATCGTAACGACCAATGTGAACATCAGAGAAATCTCCGACAACAAAAAACAACACCCAATTAAACACGCCGCCTTTTCCGCGGACGACATCCATTATGAGGAATTGGTGTTACATCGCGAATAGAAGTAATGACAAAACCAACAGATTGCAATGCTCGTAGAGCAGATTCACGCCCTGATCCAGGTCCACAAACTTCAACTTCCAAAGAACGCATACCATGCTCTTGCGCTTTTCTTGCACAATCCTCCGCAGCAACTTGAGCAGCAAAAGGTGTCGATTTACGCGCACCTTTAAACCCCTGAGCTCCCGCAGATGACCAAGCAATTGCATTACCCTGAGCATCAGTAATAGTAATCATTGTGTTATTAAATGTTGAATTAATATGAACAACACCCGATGAAATATTTTTACGTTCGCGACGACGAACACGTGTGGCTTCCTTGGCCATAATTTCCCTTTCAACGATCTCATCACTGCCGTAACATCAGCAGCTCCACCTTTTTTTCCTTGTCAAACAAATCAAACAAGAAAAAGAATATATAAAAACCTTCCACAAAGGCCCTTATTTCTTCTTACCGGCGATTGCCTTAGCCGGACCTTTACGCGTACGAGCATTCGTATGTGTACGCTGTCCTCGGACAGGCAAAGACCGGCGATGACGCAATCCTCGATAACAACCAAGATCCATCAAACGCTTAACATTCATAGCAACCTCACGACGAAGATCACCTTCAACTTGATACCCCTGATCTATTGCCTCACGAATCTGCAGCACCTCAGCATCTGAAAGCTCATGCACACGACGCCCCAAAGGAATGCCAACTCTTTCAATAATTTCTTGAGCAAATTTTGGTCCAATCCCGTGGATATATTGAAGCGCAATAATTACACGCTTATTTGTCGGGATATTGACGCCAGCAATACGAGCCACGCCTACTCTCCTTAGTTATTTTTGACAAATTGTTATAAAATACCTGATATACCTTATAGAAAAAAATAGACTCAGAAAAAAATTCTTCCGAATCCTATTATTTCACTAAAATAAATTAAATTCACTTTTGATAGATTTCATCTCAAAAGTCAACTCTTTTCATTTATTTCTAAAAAAATCTCATGAAAGAAACCCTCTAATCATACGTGTCACTTCAGCAACACCAATCATTCCATCAATAACCTTCAACATTCCCCTCTCTGAATAAAATTTTGATAAGGGAGCTGTTTTTTCACGATATTCTACTAATCTTTTTGCAAAAGCAACAGGATTGTCATCTAAACGAACCTGTCCACCAGCCGCTATTGTTTCTTCAACGCGCTTCTTCATACGTTCAATCAACACGTCTTCATCAACACACAACTCAATAACAGCATTAAGCTGCGTATTTTTTGAATCCAGTATCTGTTGCAACGCTTCTGCCTGCCCTACAGTTCGCGGATATCCATCCAAAACAAAACCGTTTACACAATCAGCTTCATCAATCCGATCTGATACGATTTGATTAACAATACTATCAGGTACCAAAGCACCAGAACTTATAATAGCTTTAGCTTTTTTACCAATCTCCGTTTCTTTGGCAATCACCTCACGCAACATATCCCCTGTTGATAAATGAGGAATGCTATATTCCTCAGTCAACATTTTTGCTTGCGTACCTTTTCCCGCTCCAGGAGGACCTAAAAGAATAACTCTCATCGATTCCTTCTACCTCCACGAAGTTTTGATTTTTTTATCAACCCTTCATATTGGTGGGCAACAAGATGCCCCTGAATTTGAGCAACCGTATCAAGTGTAACAGTAACAACAATCAACAAGGATGTTCCCCCAAGATAAAAAGGAACCTGTAATGCAGATATCATAAATTCAGGTAACAAACAAACCAAGATAATATAAAGTGCCCCCACAACAGTAATACGCGTCAAAACGTAATCAATATATTCGGCTGTACGCTCACCTGGACGAATCCCTGGAATAAAACCAGAATGTTTTTTCAACTGATCTGCAGTATCACTTGGATTAAACACAATAGCTGTATAAAAAAAGCAAAAAAACGCCATTAAAAATGCATAAACAATCATATAAAGTGGCTGTCCATGACCAAGAGCATAAGAAATCTCCTGAACCCATTGTGGCATTTTATCAGAAAAATTATTAATAGTGGCAGGTAATAATAATAAAGATGAAGCAAAAATAGGTGGAATAACACCAGCAGTATTCAACTTTAAAGGAAGATGCGACATATCTCCTTGAAACATTTGATTACCGACCTGACGTTTCGGGTATTGGATAAGAATTCGCCGTTGCGCACGCTCTATAAAAACAATAAGCCCAATAACCAAAACAGCAATAAGAACGATTCCTATTAAAAGAAAAGTTGATAAATCAGCCTGACTATGAGCTGTCAAAAGCTGAGCAAAAGTAGAAGGAAAGTTGGCTACAATCCCTGTAAAAATGATAAGAGAAACCCCATTACCAATACCACGTGACGTAATTTGCTCGCCAAGCCACATAAGAAACATCGTTCCGCCAACAAGCGTAATAACAGAAGAAATACGAAACATAAGACCTGGTTCTAAAACAATTTGAAGCCCCGACCCTATACCGCTTTCAAGCGCAACCGCAATACCAAAAGCTTGTAGGATTGCCAATACGACTGTTACATAACGCGTATATTGATTGATAATCTTACGACCTAAATCCCCTTCTTTTTTAAGAGTTTCCAAAGAAGGAATAATAGATGTTAACAATTGCACAATAATAGATGCCGATATATAAGGCATGATACCCAGCGCAAAAATAGCCATACGCCCAACGGCACCTCCAGCAAACATATTAAAGAGTCCTAATACACCCGACGCGTGATGTTCAAATGTTTGCCGCAAAGCATCGATATTGATACCTGGAAGAGAGATGTAAGTGCCAAAACGATATACAAGAAGCGCCAACAGAGTAAACCAGATACGTTTCTTTAATTCAGTTGCACGCGAAAAGGTGCCGAAGTTTATATTGGAAGCAAATTGCTCTGCTGCTGATGCCATAAAACGTCTCCACTTTACACTCCAGTTCTTTAAATCACAGAAGTATAATCCTAAAATTCATATATGCATACATAAACAAATGCAGAACTTAAACAATTCTCCACAAAAGATCCCACAAAACAGATATCATTCTTCTTTAGGTCTCTATTCATATTAAAAAATTATCGAGCAATATCAGGAAGAATAACCTGACCACCCACTTTTTCAATCTTAACACGAGCAGCTTGTGAAGCACCAGAAACATGAAAGGTAATCTTAGTTTTCAAATCACCAGCAGAAAGAAGACGAACCCCATCTTTTTCACGACGAATAATACCAGCCTCTTTCAAAGAAACCATATCAACAGGCTTTTCAATATTCAACTTACCTGCATCAACTGCCAACTGAATACGTCCTAGTGAAACTTCATTGTAGGTTTTAGCAAAGAAATTCCTAAATCCACGTTTTGGCAAACGACGATAGATAGGCATTTGCCCACCTTCAAAACCATTAAGGGAAACACCAGAACGTGACTTTTGCCCTTTTACACCACGACCACCAGTCTTACCCATACCGGAACCAATACCACGCCCAACACGCTTACGATTTTTTGTTGCGCCTTCGCAATCACGCAGTTCATTGAGTTTCATATCTAATACTCCCGCAACCCTTAACCTTCATCTA
This sequence comes from Bartonella sp. AA81SXKL, assembly GCF_042196945.1. Classification (NCBI taxonomy): domain Bacteria; kingdom Pseudomonadati; phylum Pseudomonadota; class Alphaproteobacteria; order Hyphomicrobiales; family Bartonellaceae; genus Bartonella; species Bartonella sp. AA81SXKL. Next base: position 39,617 of record NZ_JBHIRH010000014.1, read on the forward strand.
TAACGCGAACAAGATGCCGAACCCGAGCAATCATACCCCGCACACAAAGTGTATCATCTAAAACGCGCCGACGACGCATTTTATTTAGTCCAAGCCCCTTTAAGGTTGCACGCTGAATCTGTGAGTTTCGAATAGGGCTTCCAATTTGTTCCACAGTCACAGTTTTACCACTCTGAGATTTTTTCTGAACCATTTCCTAATTCCTTTTCTGATAATCTCAGAAACTACCCTTCTAGGTCGACTAAATGGCGACGACGCGCCTGCAAAGTCGAATACTTTATACCACGTTGAGCAGCAATATCTCTAGGATGCACTTGATGTTTCAATGCATCAAATGTTGCACGAACCATGTTATAAGGATTCGACGATCCTAGTGATTTTGCAACGACATCCTGCATACCAAGAGCTTCAAAAATAGCACGCATCGGTCCCCCAGCAATAATACCAGTACCAGCAGAAGCCGAACGTAGCAAAACACGCCCAGCTCCGTGACGACCTTCAAGATCATGATGCAATGTACGCCCAGACCGAAGCGGAACATAAATCATCCCACGTTTTGCAGATTCCGTTGCTTTACGAACGGCTTCTGGAACTTCACGGGCTTTACCATGTCCAAAACCCACACGCCCTTTTTGATCTCCAACGACAACAAGAGCGGCAAAACCAAAACGCCGACCACCCTTTACAACTTTAGCAACACGATTGATATGAACGAGCCTATCGACAAATTCATTATCGCGTTCTTCTCTCTCACCACGTTCTTTTTGTGCCATTCCTCATTCCTTTTTCTTTTCCGGAAGCACGATAACAAAGTCCCTCATCAAACTGGAAGAACTTAAACGAAATACTCTAAACTCTCCTTACTCATTCATAAATAAGAAATTTTAGAAATTCAAACCACCTTCACGAGCAGCTTCAGCTAAAGCTTTGACGCGACCATGGTACACATACGCTCCACGATCAAAAACCACCTCATTAACACCCGCTTTCTTCGCACGCTCAGCAATTAACTTACCAACAGCAAAGGCCGCCTTTTTATCAGCACCACTCTTTAACGATTTTTTCAAATCACTTTCAAGAGTAGAGGCTGAAACAAGTGTACATCCCCGCAAATCATCGATAACTTGAGCATAAATGTTCTGATTTGAACGATAAACACTAAGCCGAGGACGATCATGAGAAACCATTTTAATTCTACGACGAACACGCCTTGCACGACGTTGGATAATGTCCTTAGATGAAACCATAATACAAAATCCTTATTTCTTCTTACCTTCTTTACGGAAGATACGTTCATCTGCATGCTTAACACCTTTACCTTTATAAGGCTCAGGCCTACGATACTCACGAATCTCCGCTGCAACTTGTCCAACTTGCTGTTTATCAATTCCAGAAACAACAATTTCCGTTGGCTTAGGAACAGTCACAGTAACACCCGACGGAACTTTATAAACCACATCATGCGAAAAGCCCAGAGATAGTTGAACATCCTTACCCTGCAAAGCAGCACGATAACCAACCCCATTAATCTCCAACCTCTTTTCAAAACCATCTTTCACACCACAAAAAATGTTCTCAATCATTGAGCGCGACATACCCCATTTAGAACGCGCATCTTTTGACTGATCCCGCGGCATAACTGATATGATATTTTCCTCAAGTTTGACTAAGACTTCATCATTGACGACGTAACTCAGCTCACCTTTTGGACCTTTTGCCTTAACCAGCTGACCTTCAACAGTAGCAGTAACTCCAGAAGGAATTGAAATGGGTTTCTTTCCAATACGAGACATTGTTCTAACCTACTTTTTCTTCCGTTTTCTTGACATAACTTAGAAAACACGACAAAGGAGTTCTCCACCAACATTCTGTTCACGCGCCTTATGATCTGCCATGACACCTTTAGGAGTCGATAAAATCGAAATACCAAGGCCATTTGCCACCTGAGGAAGTGACTTAGCAGAAACATATACACGACGCCCTGGTTTTGATACACGTGAAATCTCACGAATAGCAGCCAGCCCTTCAAAATACTTCAATTCGATTTCAATCTCAGCTTTCCCATCACCTAAATCAATTTGATTATATCCGCGAATATAACCTTCCGACTGAAGAACATCAAGAACGTGCGCACGAAGCTTCGAAGCTGGAGTAACTACTTTACCTTTTTTACGACCAAGTGCATTACGAATACGTGTTAGCATATCACCAAGAGGATCTGACATAGACATTAAATAATCTCCTCTTACCAACTAGACTTTACAATACCAGGAATATAGCCAATAGAACCAAGCTCACGCAACGCAATTCGCGACATTTTTAATTTACGATAATAAGCCCGCGGACGACCTGAAACCTCACAGCGATTACGAATACGAACTTTCGAAGAATTACGCGGCAACTCTGCCAACTGAACAGAAGCTTTAAAACGTTCTTCAAGAGAAACCTTCTGATCCATAACTATTGCTTTCAAACGTGCACGACGGGCAGCATAGCGCTTTACCATCACCTCACGACGCTTATTTTTTTCAACGGCACTTACTTTGGCCATAATTTCACCTCACTACGTTTGCCGTTACGAACGAAAAGGAAAATTAAAAGCACGCAATAACTCACGAGCTTCATCATCCGTTTTTGCTGTCGTACAAACGATAATATCCATGCCCCAAATTTGATCAACTTTATCATAGTTGATTTCTGGAAACACAATGTGTTCTTTAATACCCATAGCAAAATTGCCACGACCATCAAAACTCTTTGGATTTAAACCACGAAAGTCACGAACCCGCGGAAGAGCAATCGTCACAAGACGATCTAAAAACTCAAACATACGATCTTTACGCAATGTAACTTTAGCCCCAAGAGGCATTCCTTCACGAACCTTAAAGGTCGCAATAGAATTACGCGCACGCGTAACAACAGCCTTCTGACCCGTTATTAGCCCTAAATCCTCAGCGGCAAGGGAAGGTTTCTTGGAATCAGCAGTTGCTTCACCTATCCCCATATTTATTACAACTTTATCAATCCGTGGAATTTGCATCGCATTTCTGTAATTAAACTTCTCTTGAAGCACTTTACGAATCACTTCGAAATAATGCGCTTTCATACGCGGTATTTGTCTTTCCTCAGCCATTAATCAACTCTCCCGAACGCTTGGCAAAACGAACTTTATTACCATCTGCATTCATACGAAAGCCTACACGTGTAGGCTTACCATCTTTAGGATCAGCAATCGCCAAATTAGACAGATGAATCGGAGCTTCTTTAGAAATAATTCCAGCTTCTCGCTTCTGCGTTTGACGTTGATGACGTTTAATCATATTAATCCCACGAACAAAAGCCTTATTCTCTTTTGGACTAACCTTAATTACTTCACCACTACATCCTTTATCCTTACCGGACAAAACAACAACTTTATCACCTTTTCGAATCTTTTGCATAACATTTACTCCTTACAGAACTTCAGGAGCAAGCGAGATGATCTTCATATGATTCCTACCACGCAATTCACGGGGAACAGGTCCAAAGATACGAGTACCGATCGGCTCTTTTTTGTTATCCACTAAAACCGCAGCATTACTATCAAAACGAATGACACTACCATCTGCGCGACGAATATCCTTAGCAGTACGAACCACAACAGCTTTCATAACATCACCTTTTTTAACACGGCCACGAGGAATTGCATCCTTAACCGAAACAACAATAATGTCACCGACCGAAGCATATTTCCGCTTTGAACCGCCTAACACTTTGATGCACATGACACGACGCGCTCCAGAATTATCAGCAACGTCGAGGTTTGTTTGCATCTGAATCATGACTGGCCACCTTCTCTTAACACATATATCCGATTGTACCTTTTACACACTCGGATTTGCCTGCCAAATAACGATAAAGTTATCGCCTTCAAATTTATCAATGATAACCACACTGTTAAATTCTAAAACAATAAGCTTAACTCATTACGCTACATTGTCTTTTACAACAATCCAACATTTATCTTTCGAAATTGGTCTAGATTCTTGAATAGAAACTTGATCCCCAATCTTAAATTGGTTGTTTTCGTCATGCGCTTTATAATTTTTAGACTGCCGAACAGTCTTCTTAAGAAGCGGATGAGAATAACGGCGTTCAACTTTGACAACAACAGTCTTATCACTTTTGTCGCTAATAACAACACCCTGCAAAACGCGTTTAGGCATCTCTTATTTCCTTAAACCTTACTTTCACTTATCTTTTGACGAAGAAAAGTTTTAATACGCGCAATATCACGACGAACTTGTCTAACGCGCGCAGTCTTTTCTAATTGACCTGTTGCTTTTTGAAAACGCAAATTAAATTGCTCTTTCTTTAACTTAGCCAATTCATCTTTCATTTGGTCGAGCGTTTGCGCCCGTAATTCTGTGGCTCTCATCGCTTAACCTCACTATTCAGCAATACGCTGGATGAAACGCGTTTTTATAGGCAACTTTGCAGCACCCAATCTTAGTGCTTCACGTGCAACATCCTCCGGAACTCCATCAAGCTCAAACATGACGCGCCCAGGAGCAACACGTGCAGCCCAATAATCAACACTTCCCTTACCTTTACCCATACGAACTTCAGTCGGTTTAGATGTAACCGGAAGATCTGGAAAAATACGAATCCACACACGACCAGAACGCTTCATATAACGTGTAATCGCACGACGCGCCGCTTCAATTTGACGAGCAGTGACCCGCTCCGGCTCAACAGCCTTCAAACCGTAGGCACCGAAATTCAAATCCGTACCACCCTTCGCAAAACCGTGAATACGGCCTTTGAACTGTTTACGGAACTTTGTGCGCTTTGGCTGCAACATTGTTCTCTACTCCAAATTTTAGTTCAATCTCAAAAACTAAGCATTTTCGCGGCGACGATTCGATGAAGAACCAGATTGATCAGCTTCCGTAGCACGACGTTCTGAAGCCATCGGATCATGCTCAAGAATCTCACCCTTAAAGACCCAAACTTTAATACCACAAATACCATAAGCGGTCTTAGCTTCTGCTGTACCGTAATCAACATCAGAACGCAAGGTATGAAGTGGAACACGACCTTCACGATACCATTCCATACGAGCAATTTCAGCACCACCAAGACGGCCAGAACAATTGATACGAATACCTTCCGCACCAAGACGCATAGCAGACTGAACAGCACGCTTCATTGCACGACGAAAAGCAACACGACGCTCTAACTGTTGAGCAATTGATTGCGCAATAATTGTCGCATCAATCTCCGGTTTACGAATCTCCACAATATTCAATGAAGTTTCAGCATCCGTCATTTCTGATAGCTTACGACGAAGCTTTTCGATATCAGCACCCTTTTTACCAATAATCAAACCAGGACGTGCAGAATGAATCGTAATACGACACTTTTTATGAGGACGCTCAATAACAACCTTAGAAATAGCTGCCTGTTTAAGCTCCTCAAGCACATATGAACGAATTTTCAAATCTTCATGAAGAAGGCGCCCATATTCACCACTATCAGCATACCAACGAGAGTCCCAAGTCCGATTAACACCAAGACGAAGTCCTATTGGATTGATCTTCTGCCCCATTACGCGGCCTCCACTTTTTTGGTAACTTCACGAACAATAACAGTAAGATGCGAAAATGGACGTTCAATTCTACTAGCACGCCCTCGACCACGAACATGAAAGCGCTTCATCACTATCGACTTACCAACATAAGCTTCCGCCACAACAAGCGAATCAATATCAAGATCGTGGTTATTTTCTGCATTTGCAATTGCTGATTCAAGCGTTTTTTTCACAGTAGCAGCAATACGCTTGCGTGAAAACATCAAATCAGCGAGCGCTACATTAACTCTTTTACCACGAATCATTGCAGCAACTAAATTAAGCTTCTGCGGACTAACACGAATTGTCCGCGTGACAGCTCTTGCTTCATTATCTTTAAGCTGGCGCGAAACTTTAGCTTTTCCCATTCCTACTTCCTCTTCGCTTTCTTATCGGCACCATGACCATAATAAGTTCGGGTAGGAGCGAACTCACCAAACTTATGCCCAACCATCTCTTCAGAAACAGAAACAGGAATATGCTTATTACCGTTGTAAACACCAAAAGTTAAACCAACAAATTGCGGTAAAATAGTAGAGCGACGACTCCATATTTTTATAACTTCGTTGCGCCCACTTGAACGTACCTTCTCTGCTTTACCAAGAAGATAGCCGTCAACAAACGGACCTTTCCACACTGAACGAACCACCTCAGACTACCTTTCTCATTTCTTGCGTTGATGACGCGTACGCATAATAAATTTATCAGTAGCTTTATTGGAGCGCGTACGCTTACCTTTCGTAGGTTTACCCCAAGGAGATACTGGATGGCGCCCCCCCGATGTACGACCTTCACCGCCACCGTGTGGATGATCAACGGGGTTCATAGCAACACCACGAACATGTGGACGCTTACCACGCCAACGTGACCGACCTGCTTTACCATCATTAATATTCCCATGATCAGGATTTGAAACAGCGCCAACAGTTGCAAAACAGCTACTCGGAACCAAACGCTGCTCACCAGAATTTAAACGAAGAATAGCCATACCATGATCTCGTCCAACCAACTGCGCATAAGCACCTGCTGAACGTGCAATCTGTCCGCCTTTCCCTGGCTTCATCTCAACATTATGAATAATTGTACCTACAGGCATATTAGCAAGAGGCATAGCATTACCTGGTTTAACATCCACATTTAAACCAGCCATAACAGAATCACCAACACCAAGACGCTGTGGTGCAAGAATATAACTCAATTGCCCATCCTCATAGCGGATTAAAGCAATAAAAGCGGTACGATTAGGATCGTATTCTAAACGCTCAACTTTTGCTGAAACATCACGTTTAAGACGCTTAAAGTCGACAAACCGATAACTACGTTTATGTCCACCACCCTGAAAACGAGCAGTAACACGACCGCGATTATTACGTCCACCCTTTGAAGACAAACCTTCAGTTAACATCTTTACAGGTTTTCCCTTATAAAGACAAGAACGTTCCACAATAACAAGCTGACGCTGCCCAGGTGTCGTTGGATTAAACTGCTTAAGTGCCATTATTCCTATCTCCGAGCCTCTTAAAGACCTGTCGAAACGTCGATAGTCTGACCACTGGCCAGAGTTACGATCGCTTTTTTGACATCACTCTGCCGACCAACTATACCTTTGAAACGCTTCACTTTACCCTTACGGACTATCGTGTTAACTGCTTTAACTTTTACGCTAAAAAGCGCTTCAATAGCAGCCTTAATCTCAGGCTTCGTCGCTTTCGGCGCGACATTAAAAGCAACTTGATTATATTCAGAAATCATAGTCGCCTTTTCAGTAATAACTGGACTAATAATTATATCATAATGGCGAAGATCTGTCATTTAAAACGCTCCTCAAGAGCCTCAACAGCTGCTTTTGATAAAACAAGTTTGCTGCGACGCAAAATATCATAAACATTAATTCCCTGAATAGGCAAAATGTCAATATTAGGGATATTAGAGGCTGCACGAAAAAAGTTAATATCAATCTCTTTACCATCAATCAAGAGAGCGTTATTAAATCCAAGCTTAGAAAAATGAGAAACAAGCATTTTCGTTTTAGCATCCTTAACAGTCAACTCATCCACAATAATTAAATCTTTTGCTTTTAATTTTGCAGATAAAGCAAGACGTAACCCAAGAGCACGAATCTTTTTAGGAAGATCATGCGCATGGCTACGAACCACCGGTCCATGTGCCTTACCCCCACCCCTAAACTGCGGTGCACGTGCAGATGAATGTCGAGCACGCCCAGTTCCTTTCTGTTTAAACATTTTTGCCCCTGTTCGCGACACATCAGAACGACCTTGGGATTGATGACTTCCCTGCTGACGACGTGCAAGCTGCCAACGAACAACACGTTGCAAAATATCCTCACGCGGAACAAGATCAAAAATAGCTTCAGAAACCTTTAATTTGCCAGCTTCATTACCATCAAGAGTTTTAATTACAAGATCCATTATTAGGCTCCCTCAACCTCAGAGGTTTCCGTCACCGGAGTAACCATTTCCGCTTTCTCCTTCACAAGACGGCGAATACCAGCAGGCTTTGGAGCATTATCAGGAAGACGCTTCTTCACAGCATCCCGTATCAAAATCCAAGAACCTTTAGAACCAGAAACAGCACCACGCACTAAAATTAAACCACGCTCACTATCAGTGGAAATAACTTCAATATTCTGTGTTGTTACACGCACTTGCCCCATATGGCCAGCCATTTTTTTACCTTTAAAAACTTTACCAGGATCTTGGCACTGCCCTGTAGAACCATGAGCACGATGTGTAATCGAATTACCATGAGAAGCACGATGCCCACCAAAGTTATGTCGTTTCATAACACCAGCAAACCCCTTACCAATACTGGTACCAGTCACATCAACTCTTTGTCCTGGAACAAAATGTTCCACTGTAATCTCAGTACCAACATCAAGAAGATTGTCGGGACTCACACGAAACTCTGCTATTTTGGCTTTAGGCTCAACAGAAGCCTTAGCAAAATGTCCACGAAGAGCTTGTGAAGTATTCTTAACCTTAGCAAAGCCTACACCTAATTGAACAGCAGTATAACCATTCTTTTCAACTGTACGCTGAGCAACGACTTGACAATTCTCCAAACGAAGTACCGTCACCGGCACATGCTCACCAGCATCATTATAAATACGGGTCATGCCCAGCTTCTGTGCTATTACACCTGAACGCATCGGGTCTGTTCCTTCTGTCCTCAAACCTCAGAGCTTAATTTCTACATCCACACCAGCAGAAAGATCGAGCTTCATAAGCGCATCCACTGTTTGCGGCGTTGGATCAACAATGTCAAGAAGACGCTTATGTGTTCGCATCTCAAACTGCTCACGACTTTTCTTATCGATATGCGGTCCACGATTGACCGTAAACTTCTCAATCCGCGTCGGAAGCGGAATGGGACCACGGACATTTGCACCGGTACGTTTAGCAGTCGATACGATCTCACGCGTCGACGTATCAAGAATTCTATGATCAAACGCTTTCAAGCGAATGCGAATATTCTGACTGTTCATGCTCTTTATTTCCCTGTTATACAAAGTGCCTTCAATAATCAAAGCACTCAACAAGCATTATTTATTCAATGATCTTAGAGACGATACCGGCACCAACAGTACGACCACCTTCACGAATAGCAAAAC
>NZ_JBHIRH010000015.1:0-44398 GCF_042196945.1 Bartonella sp. AA81SXKL
AAAAAATCTTAGCATAATTTGCATATTTATGCAATTATTTCAAAAGGATATTGTTGTTTTTTAACATATAAAATTATGCTTTAAGGCGCCCTTTGATAAATAATCAATTGACATAAATGCATGGTGTATAGTATCAAGTATCAAGAAGGTATATATGGCAATCGTTAGTTTTAAGCATAAAGGATTGAAATTATTCTTTGAACGAGGAGTCTGCAAAGGCATACAACCCGCGCATACTAAAAAATTAGCAAACATTTTAGTAATTTTAGATACAATATCCGCGCCTGAACAAGTTACTCTTAAATCGTATCGTCTACATGCGCTTACGGGCGATTTAAAAGGTTACTGGTCAATGCGTGTCAATGCAAATTGGCGTGTTACCTTTCGTTTCATTGGGACAGACGTTGAACTGGTTGATTATCAAGATTACCATTGAGTTTTGAGGTGTTATTATGATGTACAATCCTCCACACCCTGGCGGCATTTTGAAAGAAGAATTGCTTGATGAATTAGGGTTAACAGTAACAGAAGCTGCAAATCGTCTTGGTGTTGCACGTTTAACTTTATCCCGCGTCTTAAACTGTCATGCAGCGATTAGCATTAATTTAGCTTTACGGTTAGAAAAAGCGGGTTTAAATGATGCGGAATTCTGGCTTAAATTGCAACAAAAGTATGATTTGTGGCAAGCTCGGCATAACAGCCCAATCCCACATATTTCACCTCTAGAGCAAGTAGGGCATCTTTAAAAATACTTAGTCCATCTTTCTTCACACCTAGAGGTCATGTTCTTTAAAATCAAGCAACCCACGATAGTTTTTTATGCTCTTGTTGATTGCATCTATGAACGTTGAGAAGAGACAACGTAATCTGAACAGTTTTATAAAATCGGAATTTTACTATGGCTTTTTAACTGAGCACTGTAGTGTGTAAATAGATATGTTTATTAAATTGCGTGTACGTAACATAAGAAACAATACACAAACTAAAAAAGAATACCAAAGAGCAATATCTGAGTACCAAAGTACAGTATCCAATGGAAAAGAAAGCTTATACTCCACGTACTTAGAAATGAAAGATAAAGAAACCGTTTCTTTATAACTACTTGGGAAAATTAAAACGACAAGTGCTAAACTTATTAGCTTTAAAAGTCTGTGCATATACTGTTGTAAATCACGTGTTAGTTTCACCCAACCTGTTGTATTGCCGCGTTTGTATTTTGGATTGTTCTGCAACTCAAAAGGAATATGAGAATTGCATAAAATTGCAAAAACCGCTGTGACTATTACCAAAGAAACAGATGCAAATGTCAAAATACTTTGAATAAAGTAGGGATTTTTTTTAATTCCTAAAAAACCTCTGCTCCGGTCCCCCCAAGGAACATAACCAACAGCTGTTGCAACAAACTCTTTTTGCATTGGTTGTTTACGCTTTTTTAAGAACAGGTCTTTTAATATTCTCATGTTTTTAGTCCATAATTTTACCAATTGGTCTATTTACCTCAAATCAGACCGTACAGAGCGTTTTGTGTTTTTAATTGTAGTAAAAAAACTTCAAATCTCTTTGTACGGTGCCTTTTTGTCGGTTTAAACACATATCTAATCCCAAAATGATCAGCGCTTTTCACTAGTTTACTAACCTGCAATGTATTTCACTGTTCCCCAAGACCATTTAAATTCCTTCAAGCTTTTGCTTTTCAACCAACGTGAGTGGTTTTGAATTCTCTCTCATTGCCTTTTCTTTCAGCCTTTTTTCACGGGTGTTCAAAACAGCCTTGCGTACACTTTCGGCTTTTGAAAGAAGGGTGTTTTCTACTGTCTGGTAATAAGTTAAAAGCTCTCCACAAGTTGGCATAAATGTTTTTGATATCCCAATTGCTTGACCCGTTACGATATTTTCGACGCCCTTTTTCATAGCATATGACGAAATGCGGTCCAGCATCATGCCATAGGATAAAACGACGGCTTTGGCGTCTGTATTCGCAGGAACTCTCATGCTTGAGAGTAGGAAAGAAGTTTGCTCAATTTGATTAACTGAAGCTTTCACAGAAAGCAACGCTTGTAGATGATTCAAGCATCTAAGGTTTGCGCCTCCTCCTGTTTCGTCAATGTATTCCCAGCTTTCAGCGTCAATGGATGCCCCGGACTGATCATTTCCATAATCTTCTCCAGATGAGAGATGATCTCTGAGTTCGTTGAAGCCCTCTGCAAACTGTTCTGTAAAAGTTTTATGAGTGAATTTTCCATAATGACCACCTAACCGTTTTTCCTGTTCTAATCTTGCTTTTTTCTTTTCTAGCATTCCGATAGGACTTGTGACCCAATTGTACCAAGTCCTTTACCAATCCCGTTTGTTTGCATTTTTATTTGGATTTGCTATCCAGTAATTTGTGAACCGTTCGAACTCTAACAGCGCCTCATCATGGGTTAAGCCTTTATCGATTGCGTATTGCAAATTAGGTTCAAAATCCTCAGGTAAGCGAAAATCATCTTTTGATTTAGTCCGCTTCGCTTTTTGGGGAACGTTCTTTTGCTTGTGATTGGGAGGTTGGTTTTCTACATCCGTTGTGATTTGCTCTGGTTGGCTTCCGCAAGCATAAATCTCTATTGACTCATGAACCTGTTCGTTTGTTTCTAAATTTTCAGAACAAATTTCTTTTTTGCTAATACGATAGTATTAGTTTTTTATTATAACTGTTATTGTTTATGTTATATATGGGCATCATTAAGCATTGCTTTAGCATCGTTAAGCATACCACAAGCATCATTTGTATGTTTATCCCATCTTGCCTACGCTGCTTTCTTTGCTCTCTCTGATAACGTCTTTGACCGTGACGTCTTCGATACCTTCTCTAAACTCTCATTAGAGTTATTGAGTTCTTCTTCAACTTTTAAACTCCATAAACACCCATCATCTAAACGTTTGATATGACCTGTGCTTATTAAAACTTCTAACGCTTTCATAAACATTTTTACTGAACAGCCAGTGTAATCAGCCCGGACCTTCATATTATTAAAAGTGGTTTTCCAGTATAAAGCATTTGCAAGCGTAACTTTATGTAAACTTTGCACTCAAAGGGAGATAAACAAGCAAGATCAAGAATCCATTTATCTGCAAATAGCCTCCGTCCACGGTAATTTATTGGACATGTATACCCCCCTTCTTTCATTAAATATAAAATTGCTAAAGCATCTGCTTCGTTGTCGTCTTTAGGCGTATGTCCTTTTGCACACACCGCCTTAATCATTTTTTCTTTTGAGGCGTTACCTTTTCCTGTTGTTGCCTTCTTAATTGTGCCAACAGGAATGCCTTCATATGGTATCTGATGATGTTCACACCACGCTGTTAAGGTTGCTAGAAAGCCCCCGTAAATATGAGAAGCGTCTGTACCTACATGCCGGCGTACCTCTTCAAAATACACTGCGTCAATTTCATCAACGGACCTTTTTAGTTCAGTAAGCCACCGTTTAAAGCGTAAATAACGCATACCACCGCCTTCAAAACGGCGTGATTGAAAATCTTCTGTATCGCTTGTTATGTGACCATCAGCACCACGATCGCCCAGCCTGTCTTGGTCCCTAGATCAAGACATAAAATAGTTGGTGCGTTAGTGATCATAATCCCCCCTTAAGGCACTACGTATTTATGCGTGCGCATGGTGACGCGTAATCTATTAATTTTGTCTCTTTATTTAATGCCTGTTTAAGAATGTGAATGATGCTGTTGATGTTCATTACTATCTGTAGAAGCAGCAATAAAAGCAGATTGTAAGATAATTTAGAATCACATGATTGCGTCCTATAAAAAAACGAGAAAAAGTCTTCTGCCTTAATCGGTGCTCCAATTCTTTTAGCTTCATTCAAAAGAATTTGGATATGTTTTGTTGGAATTCTTCCACCAGTTCCACCTTTTGATATAGGACGGAACCAGGCATACACGCGTGTTCTATGAACCCCAAGCAGCTGAGATACTACCCTACGAACCCCACCTAACAGATTTATTATTTCCGAAGATTGTTTCATAGTACATTATGTAGCGATTATAAAAACAATGTTAAGAAAGAAAATTAATAATGAAACCACATGTTGCTAAATTAGAAAATGACGATTGTATACAACGTACCTACAATAAAGATATGACAATAAGTATCTCACAATGGTTGCAAAATGCCTTATCTGAAGCTGGATTAAGCCAATCAGAGCTTTCAAGACAGCTAACCGCTTCTTTAGGTCGCTCGATAGATCGTGCTGCCGTCAATAAAATGCTAAAAGAAACAAGAGATATTTCTGCTCGAGAATTATTAGAAATATCAAAGCTTACCGGTGCTTCTATTCCTCCTAATCACTTAGTTCCTTTGATTGGATCTGTAGGAGTCGGAGGAGAAATAATCGCAATAGATTCTGGTTGTCTAGAAGAAGTAGAAGCCCCGCCATCTGCTCCTAAAGGAACTGTTGCTGTTCGCGTGGTAGGTGATTCTATGTTTCCAGCCATTGAAGAAGGAAGCCTTCTTTTTTATTCCTATCATTTGCCACCAGAGGATCTTATTAACAACCGCGCTATCATAAAAACTAAATGTGGAAAAGTTTACATCAAAGTATTACGTCTCAGGAAAGAAAAAGGGAAATGGGTTTTATCCAGTATAAATGGAAAATATGCTGATATCGTAGATGTAGAATTAGAATGGTGTGCACCTATCGACTGGATTAAACCAGCCAGAATATGAATTAATATTTTTATACTTCTCTTCAAGAAAGCCTTTAGTTTATTACTTTTAAAAAAATTTTTAAAATCGCTACATTGGTATCCATAAACCACGCACAAACAATCGCCAAGAGGTGTTAGGGAGGGGAAATTATGGATAAGCAAATTCTTATAAATTCTGATAAAATTTTATTAGTTGTCTATAATGATGATCAAAACATTGGTCGGTCAGGACCACTTGATGAAAGCCAAGTTCTAAAAATTATTGACGAGGCAAATAATGAAATCCAAATCTTTCGCATCAATCCTTCTTAAAAGAGCTGCGAAGATATATCTGAAGATATCGCAGAATTTTATCTTAGAGAACGTGAAGAACAGTGTTTTAACGGAAACATACCTCATGACGTTATTTTACACATCACAGCATACGTTTTTTTTAGACGATATAAAACAGCATGAATATGACGATGCAATGTATGATTCTTACGAACAACAACACCGTTTGCATCCTTGTGATGTGCTTTAAATTCTGAAGGGCGCATTTAAAAGCGCCCCCCTTTCATTCATCAATCCCATCAACATGAGGTTCGTAATGGAAAAGCCTATTGCTATCCAGCACAATACAATCAAACACGAAACCGTTCAAACGGTCAACGCACGTGAGTTACATGAATTTTTGGAAATAGGGAAAGATTTCTCTACTTGAATTAAGGATCGTATTCATCAATATGAATTTGAAGAGGAAAGTGATTTTATAAAAACACAAGATTTGCGGTCCACAAAATTGGGGAGCGCAAAATCTAGAGCTGTTACAGCCATAGACTATCACCTCACATTAGACATGGCAAAAGAGCTTGCCATGGTAGAGCGTAATAAAAAAGGTAAACAAGCCCGTCAATATTTTATTGAATGTGAACGGCGTGCAAAGAAACCTTTAGACCTTGCAAACGCTTTAGAAGACCCTCTCTTTGTGAAAAAAACTGCTTTTAGAAAGTGTCACACAATTAGAGATTTTAAAAGTGAAGTGAGTATCCTTAAACCCAAAGCAGCTGCTCTTGAAAGTTTGCAACGTCACAACGGACTCTTCGGTCTTACAGAAGCCGCTAAAATACTCGAGATACAACCAAAACAATTCATTTTCTTCTTACAGCAAAAAGGGTGGTTTTACAGACGAGCAGCAGGTGGAAATTTGCTACCGTATCAAGACAAAATCCAAAAGCAACTTATGGATTGTCCGACCATCACACTTCAAACCGCAAATGGAATAGAAAAAGTTGTACCAGCAGCAGAAGGCATTGGTTTGCTGTTTCAAGAGCTTATAAAGACAAAGCATGCATTAAGAGCAAAAATCATGGAAAAGAAATACGAAATGACTGATGAAACAATAGAGTTTGCTGGAAAAACTCTTCACTGAATTAAAGCCTTAAGAGATTTTGATGCTGTTAAAGCAGGAGACCTAGGCGGCTTTATACAAAAAGAAGACAACCTCAGTCATGATGGTAATTGCTGGGTAGGTGATGATGCAAAAGTTTATGGTTATGCCAAGGTTTTTGGTGATGCTTATATTGATAACATTTCTGGTATTTATGAAAATGCATGTGTTTTTGGTAGTGAATCTGTTACCAGAGAAACTAATATTTTTGGCAATGCGCAGATTTTTGGACATATTCGTGTTTTTGTCAATGCACAAATCTACGAAAATGCACAGGTTTCTAGTGTTGCATTTATTAGTAGAAAAGCTAAAATTTATGACAGTCCATTGATTTCCATCAGAGCAAAAGTTGGAGGAAATGCCAAAATCTATGGTTATGCATTTATTCAGGGAACGCAGAGATCATCAATGATGAAATCATCACAAAGGGCGAGAGGCAATAAACCATGGAAAAAAATACGAATTTACTGATGAAATAGACATTCTCTATCGTCGCCCAGTTCGTTGCATGCGTGCACTGAGAGACTTTGGAAACGCTTGTGTTGAATCCAATGCACATATTTTCGATAATACGCAAGTTTACGGAATAGCCGAAATTCACGGCAATGCAATATTTGTGAAAAAGCTCATATTGGTGGTGATGCTGTTGTATGTGGTAACACATGTATTTCAAGCAACACATATATTAGTTATAATAGAAAAGCCGAGAACATATCCCTAGGAAAAGACAGAGCGTATAAGCCCTTTCTAACAGCCAAACCAGCCTTTTAAAACATGCGTGATTCACGCCACACGTGAATTGCGCGTAATGGAGGAAATCAAAATGAGTGAACAAAACACTAACCTAATAGAAATTGAAGAAACACATCATTTAGCCGTCGAACAAACTGCTATGGAATGTATTTTAAATAAAGCCTTAGAAAGTGACGTCAGTATTGACCGCTTAAAGCGTCTTCTTGATTTAAGAGAAAAAGAAATAGAACGACAAGAGCGCCAAAACTTTGTCCGTGATCTTTCGGCTATGCAAACAAAATATCAAAATATTGAAAAAACTCTACAATCACCCATACAAACAGCAAATACGCTATGCTTGATCAGTACATTGATGCTGTAAAGGACGGGTTTGCAAAATACAACTATATTAAACATTAAACAGAAAAAAACGTTACCATAGAAATAATTCTGTCTCATCCTTCAGGAAATCAAATCTCAACAGAAGGAACATTTCCAATTGACAGTACAGGCTCTAAAAATAACATACAATCAGTTAGTTCTACACTTACCTACGCACGGAGATACCTGTTAGGCATGCTTCTTAATGTAGCAAGTAAAGAAGACGATACAGATGGTCAACCGCAAATCAAAGAAGGCGATACAAATAATCAAAAAGTTTCCTCTAAACAGATAAAGCAAATCGAAGAATTAATTAAAGAAACAGGGACAAATGAAAGTAGTCTTCTTTATTTTGCAGAAGCAGAAAAACTAACAGATATGTCTTGTAAAAAAGCAGAATTGGTTTTGGGGCATTTGGAAAGAAGAAAAAATATTCAAAAAGAAAAAGCTCTACAATCGCTCCCATCACAAGAGCAACAAACAGCGGTGTGAGATGGAACAAAGAACAGCAGAATGGTTCCAAGCGCGCTTGGGTAAAGTCACCGCATCAAATATTTACAGCGTACTCAGTAAGACAGCAAAAGGATTGCCTACGAGCAAATATGAAGACTACAAAATTAAACTCATAACAGAGCGCTTAACAGGCGAAACAAGCCCTTATTATGAAACTGAAGATATGAGATGGGGTATTGAACATGAAGAAGATGCCTTGAGAGAATATGGCTTCATTTATGATGCCAATATAACAAAGTGCGGCTTTATCCAACACCCCACAATAGAAATGGCGGGGGCTAGCCCCGATGGTCTCATTGGAGAAGACGGTTTAATCGAAGTCAAATGCCCGAGATCAGTAACACATATGCGCTTTTGTATAGGTGACGAAATCAAACCAGAATATCACGCACAAATGCAATTCCAAATGGCTTGTACAGGACGAAAATGGTGTGATTTCGTAAGCTATGACCCACGTTTTACGGGGGAATTCTTTCACTTACGCATGAAAGTCAAGCGTGTTCTCCGTGATGATCAACAAATTGAACAGATCAATCAAGCTGTTGAAACCTTTTTAGCAGAGATAGAACGAGAGATACAACAACTCTCAACAAAAGCTGCTTAACCTTATGGGGGTGTTTTGTTCCCCGCATATCTACGAGCACCCCCACCCTTCCTAACACTTTCAAGTAATGCGTGATTCACGCCACACGTGAATTGCATCTCAATGTAAGGAGAAAAGATATGGCACCTCGTAAAGCTATCATAACGCAAGCAGACATTGCACGAGCTTTAAGAGAAGCAAAAAAGCAAAAATGCGAACTCATAGAAATCAAACCTACCGGTGAACTGCTTATCTATCTTAAAGCAGATATTCCAATACCAAATTCAGTTAGCCACCCAGACAAACTTTTAGATTTGTCAAAGAATGAATATTACGAAACCGCACTCTCTAAGATGTAAAATACCATGCCTAAACCACGTCCTCCTCATCTTGTCAAAGAAGTCACACGTCATGGTAAAATTATATGGTATGTACGTATTGGTCATGGACCACGTATTAGAATACGCGGCACCTATGGAACGCAAGAGTTTGTTGATAACTACAAAAGCGCACTTGCCGAGTTACAAGGGCTTATACTTCCTAAATCAAAAACTGGTAAGCTAGTCGAAGGTTCATTCGCATGGCTCCTTAAACAGTATTTTAACAGCTCCAATTGGCATAGCCTTTCTAAAGTCACCCAAAAACAAAAAGAACTCATTCTTATGAAGGTATGTGATACCATAGGAAACATTCCATACCAAGCAATTGAAAAGAAACATATCATAGCCGGTGTTGAACGGCGTAAAGAAACACCAGCAATGGCTAGAAATTTTCTGAAAGCCCTTAATGGACTTTTTAATTGGGCGATTGATCAAGGTCTTTTGGAAAATAATCCAGCTTTAGGAATAAAAAGACCCCCCCTCAAAAACAAAGAGGGATTTCCTGTTTGGACAGAAGAAGATGTCGAAAAATATTATCAAATATGGCATCATGGTACCCATGAACGTGTCTGGATTGATGTTCTTTTATATACGGGCTTGCGTCGTGGTGATGCGGTACGCATTGGCTGGAAAGATGTCAAAGACAATATTATTCATCTCAAAACAGAGAAAAGTAAATTCCAAACAGATGTTTTTCTTCCCATTTTACCGGAATTAGCTAAAACGCTTGAAACTGGTCCTATTGGAGAAGAAACATTTATCTGTAGTAAAGTGAATCAAAAATTCACCAAAGAAAGCTTTGGGAATGGATTTAGAGACGCTTGTAATGCGGCTGGAATTAAAAAATCGGCGCATGGATTAAGAAAATTAGCCGCAACACGTGCAGCTAATTCTGGAGCAACAGTATCACAATTGAAAGCAATTTTTGGCTGGACAGAAGATCAGATGGCATCCCTTTATACAAAGAGTGCAGATCGTAAAAGACTAGCTCTTGAAGCTATAAAAAAGCTCCAAAAAAGTTAGGGGCAGAGACAAAAAAACGTAATAGAATCAAAATTCATTAATTCCCTTATATTCTATATAATTCTTTGATTTTATTTACTCTATACCCGCCCCTTGGGCGTACCATAATTCTTTTTTCTATGTGTAATACATTCATTTTATTCGTATTCTTAAAAATGAGGAATGCATAAATAAAAACGAGGGAATAAGATTTTTAAAGGGATCTCTTCGTAAAAAAGATACAAGAATCATTAGATAATTGATTTCTTTGTTGCATTTCGAAGATAGTGTTTTACTGCGCAAAGTTAATAACAATAAAAATCGATAAAATATAAAAATTAGAAGGTTCTAGCTCGTGATCCGGTGAGTTTATAAGCCATATTCTTGCGTATACCGTTAATTTTTAAATTAAAACCAGCCACATCATTTATACGTTTCTTCCAACCTTCAAAACTAAAATTCACTCCAAAACACATCTTATATGAAGCATTTTTAATTACGGTGCCTTTTCACATTAAACTTTTCTATAAACAAACAGACCGTAATCTTAGAATTGAAATGCGATA
Organism: Bartonella sp. AA81SXKL; assembly: GCF_042196945.1. Classification (NCBI taxonomy): domain Bacteria; kingdom Pseudomonadati; phylum Pseudomonadota; class Alphaproteobacteria; order Hyphomicrobiales; family Bartonellaceae; genus Bartonella; species Bartonella sp. AA81SXKL. The sequence goes on from NZ_JBHIRH010000015.1 coordinate 10,288, forward strand.
TAAAAATAGATTCTTATTCACCTAACACAACAAATCAAGAAACTATAATTTAGAATACAATCAACTTATTAAATGGAAACTCTGATAATAAAAATGCATAATCCTTGACCCCCAGTGATCTAACTACCTTATCTATTAAACAGATTCTTCATCAATCATAGAATAATTATAGATTTGCAAACACATCACTTCTTTTCAAAAATTAAACCCTCCAACAAAATTTACACTCTATTGATCATAGATTCTAAAAGATCATATTTGAGTGCTTTTTTCCCTTATTTTTACTTTTCATTATAAACTTGAAAGTGCTATAAAGTAGTATCGCTTAAAAAAAAGGACTTCTAATGGCAAAGATCAAAGTAGAAAACCCCGTTGTTGAACTTGATGGGGATGAGATGACCCGTATCATCTGGAAATATATCAAAGATAAATTAATCCATCCCTATCTCAACATTGATCTCAAATATTATGATCTTTCCGTCGAAAATCGTGATGCAACCAATGATCAGGTCACTATCGATTCTGCCAATGCTATCAAAAAATATGGGGTTGGTATAAAATGTGCAACCATCACACCTGATGAGGCACGCGTTAAAGAATTTAACCTAAAAAAAATGTGGAAATCACCTAATGGCACAATCCGCAATATTTTAGGAGGAGTCATTTTTCGCGAACCCATTATCTGTAAAAATGTCCCTCGCCTTGTTCCTAACTGGACAAAGCCAATTATTATTGGACGTCACGCTTTTGGTGATCAGTACAAGGCAACAGATTTTAAATTTCCAGGAAAAGGGAAATTAAGTATTAAATTTGTAGGTGATGACAATCAAGTTATTGAACATGATGTTTTTGATGCCCCAAGCGCAGGGGTTGCTATGGCTATGTATAACCTTGATGAGTCAATTCGTGATTTTGCTCAAGCATCCTTTAATTATGGACTACAAAGGAATGTTCCAGTTTATCTTTCAACAAAAAATACCATTCTAAAAACTTACGATGGTCGTTTTAAAGATATCTTTCAAGAAATATTTGATACGGAATTTAAAACTGAATTTGAAAATCGTAAATTATATTACGAACACCGCCTCATTGATGATATGGTTGCTTCTGCAATTAAATGGTCAGGAGGCTATGTATGGGCATGTAAAAACTATGATGGTGATGTTCAATCTGATATTGTTGCCCAAGGCTTTGGTTCTCTCGGTCTCATGACTTCTGTTCTTATGACACCAGATGGTAAAATTGTTGAAGCAGAGGCAGCACACGGCACCGTAACACGCCATTACCGTCAGCATCAAAGAGGCGAAGAAACATCAACAAATTCTATTGCATCTATTTTCGCATGGACGCGTGGACTGGCACACCGTGCTAAACTAGATAACAATGAGAAATTAAAAAGCTTTTCCGCGACATTGGAAGAAGTTTGTATTAAAACCGTCGAAGAGGGTTTTATGACTAAAGATCTCGCACTTTTGATTGGGCCTAAACAGAAATGGCTTTCTACAACAGGTTTCCTCGAAAAAATTGATGAGAATCTCAAAAAAGCAATGGGCAATTAAGTTATTACTTAAATTAAAATTCAAAGCTCTAAACAGAGCTTTGAATTTCTCTTGGCAAATTCAAAGAAGTACCTTATAAGTAAAAATAGGGTAAATTTTTATTAAATTAAATAGCAAAAAACAGTGAAAAAACAAAGCTGGTCTGCGCTTTTATTAGGTAAAAATGGTCTTTGCTTTTTAACGTTTACAGGTGGTGTTGTATTACACGCCACCAACGTTTATATTGTTATTACTATTTTACCCTCCCTTATGAATCATATTGGCAGTGAGATATATTATTCTTGGGTAGCGACTGTCTTTATTACAGCTTCACTCCTTGGTACTTCACTTGCAACAAAAATATTAGGAAAATTAGGTCCTCGCAACGCTTATGTTATCTCTGGACTTATCTTTACCCTAGGCACTTTCCTCTGCAGCATTTCTTCGTCTATGTCATTATTTTTAATAGGACGCTTTATTCAAGGATTGGGAAGTGGTTCTTTGTTATCTCTATCCTATTCCATAGTACGTATTATTTTCAGCCCCTCTTTATGGTCACACGCATTAAGTGTTATCTCTGGAATGTGGGGAATATCAACCTTGTTAGGACCAGCTATCGGTGGCATTTCTGTACATTATGGCGTATGGAGAGCATCATTTTGGGTTATCGGCATATTAGCGATAATCTTCTTGCTCATAGCTCTTAGAGTTTTACCTAAAAAGAATGAAAACTATGTTCCAACATCCCCCCTCCCTCTTCTCCAACTTTTCATACTCACCTTATTGATTTTTATCATTTCTGTTGGAGGAGCTATGGACACAACAATGGCAAAAATTTGCGGATTAGTTATCGGACTTAGTCTTCTCTTTGTTCTAGCAAAAATCGAATCATATAGCTTTCATCCTATGTTGCCGCGCAAATCCTTTTCTTTCTCTTCTGAAATTTTTCCCGTTTACGCATTAATACTCGTGATGACAACAGTCGTGTACAGTATAGAACTTTATTTACCACTTTTTCTTCAAGAGCTTCATGGACAAGCTCCCCTTATAGCCGGTTATATAGCAGCACTTATGAGCCTAGGGTGGACATGTGGAGCCCTCTCAAGTGCTGCTGTCTCCACAAAAAAAATTCGCAACATCATTATATACTCGCCCCTATTTAAACTGTTAGGCATAGCGATTCTTTTATGGCTCATCCCAACAGAAGTTTCCACACTCGAATATATTTTTATTATTTGCTTAGCACTATTTTCTATTGGAATCAGTGCGGGCATAGCATGGCCACATTTGCTCACACGGATCTTGCAATGTACAAATGATGAAGATGCTCTACGTGCCAGTGAATCCCTTACCTCCGTACAACTATTTTCAGCTGCATTGAGTGCAACTCTAGCCGGAGTGATAACCAATCTTGCCGGTCTCTTTAATCCTGGAGGAACAATAGGAATGATCTTAGCAGCAAAAACTCTTCTTATAGTGCTCATTGGTTTTTTATTGTGTTTTGCTATTCCATTAGCGCTGCGCATTTCTTACTGCATATTAAAAAATCCAACAGGACATTCCAATAATTAAATAAACATAAAAATACCTTCTTCATTAAAAAAATGAAAGTATTAAGCATGCTTTTCCATATACCATGAGACGCAAAAAATCACTAATCCACACAAAGTTAGAACACTTCCTAAAATAGCTGTATATTCATAACTATAGCCCAATTTTAAAACTAATGCTCCAGATTCTGCACCAAGAGCATTAGCAATATTAAAAGCAGACTGCATTAATGCTCCTGCCAAAATCTGTCCCTGTAGTGCAACATCCATAATTTTTGTTTGTATAGAAGGCATAGCAGCAAAAGAAGTTCCAACAAAAAAGCATCCTATTGCCGCTGTTAACGGAGCATAAGATAAAAAGAAAAAAAGAAAAAAAACAAATACGCTCCAAAGCATAGAAAAAAATATCATCGGCGAAATACCAATTTTAACGGCCAATTTAGGCCCCAAGAGATTTCCTACCACCATACCCAATCCAACTAACGGCATGATAAATGGTACCAACTCAAGTGAAACACCAGAAATATGCATTAACGTTGGCTTGATATAAGTGAAAACAGAAAATAATCCTGACGCTCCCACCGAAACCATCAACAAAAGAAGCCACACCTGCTTTTGCTTTAATGCACCCATTTCGTGCAAAGGATTCGTTTTTGGAAAACTTAAATCACAAGGTAAAAAATTCCAAATAAGCAAACAACATAATAAAGCAATCATACCCACAAGGACAAAAGCAATCTGCCAACCAATAAGTTGACCAATCCAAGTAGCACTGGGTGCTCCCAAAACGGTTGCAATTGTTAAGCCAAGCATAACATATCCAACAGCTTTAGAACGTTCTTTCATTTCTACCATTGAAGAGGCAACCATAGCCGCAAGTCCAAAATAGATTCCATGGGGAAGTCCACTGAGAAAGCGTAATACTACTAATATGCTAAAATCAGAAACAAAGGCACTAGCAATATTTGCTAAAGCATAAAAAAGCATCAATCCTATCAAAACAGTTTTGCGTGATACCTGAGCTGTTGCCACAGCTAAAAGAGGTGCTCCAATCACAACTCCTAATGCATAAGCAGAAATATATTGACCAGCGGTAGGAATATCAACATATGAACTTCGTGCTATCTCTGGCAGTAGCCCCATTGCAACAAACTCTGCAGTACCAATAGCAAAACTCCCCACGGCAAGAGCTAAAATTATTAAACGCCGTATTCTCGAATCAATTTCCAATGCAAGAACCTTTTGTTTATAAGAATCCCTCATATCATCACTTCTGGATAGGAGTTTTAACTGTAGATATCTGTAATACACACAAACAAAAATTCAAAACATTGTTATACGCATGCCCAATAGTCCCCAATGAAGTTTTAGAAATATTTTGATATATAAAGCATTTTATGAAGCTTTAGGTAAGATTCTTTAATGGAAAATCTTTGAAACCCTCAAGGTTATAAACGTATTCACCTATTTTTATCAGATCTGCCAAATAATAAACTTTGTCTCCTATTTTCAGCAGTTCCAATTTTACAGTGAAACCTTTTTTTGCAACTATATACTATACCCTATAAATAATTCTAAAATTTGTCGAATAATGCACTTCAAACAAGTGAACCACATCTCATTATTATCTTGATATAAGGATTAAACTTCTCCAAAACTTATTGTTTCTTTGTTTTTGCTACCTGAATGCAGATCCTCCAAATCGATAAGCTATAATTTCAACTTTACGCCATTCTTATAAATTATTATAGATTCTTTTAAAAATTCTCATGATAATAGTACTTGGTTTCTAGATTTATTAAATATCCTCTTTTAGGCATCTTTACCCCTCCCTCCTCTAACAGAGGAATCGCATCAGATATCTAACTCATTATCTTTAAATTAAAATATTCACGTAAATATATTGTACTTATTTTCAGATAAATTCTATAAACAGAGCATAAAACAAATATAATAATTTTTATCTCAATATATTCATCGATATTTTATAAATGTGCTAATTATCGTGATTAATATTTAATTTTTTATGACATAAAATATATAATTATAATATTTAAAATGTTGTAATCTTATTTTAGTTTTCTTTTAATTTTCTAAAAATTTATCTATTCGATTGTATATAACCTATTCTTTACCTTTAGTAATAAAAAACACAAATTATCTCATAAAAATAAAATTTTCATACTTCTTTAAGAGTTCGCTAACGCCTCATTAACATTGTTGCTTTAAACAGTCATCAGAAACAGAAATAAACTGTTTTTCTCCGGATCAGGTAGCGCGTACCGGAGTAACAGTTTCTGTTTTATATAGTAATTAGAAAAAGAATATATGCCCTATAAAACCGCACTTCTATATCTTAGGATAGTGGAATTTATAATTTTGGAAGGTGTTTCTAATTTCATATTTTTAGCTAAATTTGTAAATGCAAGAATAAATTCAATAAAAAAATGAAACGCTATATTACGATTAATATTTTAGCGTCCTTGTGCCCATAGAGCGCGCGTTTCAGCGCAAAAATCAGCATAACAGCCTTCTTCAATGGCATCACGAATTCCCTGCATCAGTTGTTGATAATAAAAAAGATTATTCCAAGTCAACAACATCCCCCCAAGAGATTCACCAGATTTAATCAAATGATGCAAATAAGCACAACTATAATCATGTGCTGCTGGACAAAGTGACTGCGGATCAAGAGGATGTGGATCTTCTGCATAACGCGCATTACGCAAATTAATTCTACCAAAGCGGGTAAAAGCTAAACCATGACGTCCTGCACGCGTCGGCATAACACAATCAAACATATCAACACCACGAGCAACACTTTGTAAAATATCATCAGGTGTCCCTACCCCCATAAGATAGCGTGGTTTATCCTCTGGTAAAATCGGACAAGTAGTATCCAATACTGCTGTCATAACACTCTGCGGCTCACCAACAGCAAGCCCTCCAATAGCGTAACCTTTTAAATCCATTTCTTTTAATGCTTGAGCAGAACGTTCACGTAGTTTCATATTATCACCACCTTGAACAATACCAAACAATGCTTTATTGGGCTGATCTCCAAAAGCTGTTTTACAACGCTGCGCCCACCGCAATGAAAGTTCCATAGCTTTTTCCATTTCTTTTTCAGTTGCAGGTAACGCAATACATTGATCCAACTGCATCTGGATATCTGCACCAAGAAGTTCTTGAATTTCGATAGAACGCTCTGGACTCATTTCATAGTAAGCTCCATTAATGTAAGAGCGAAAAATCACACCTTGTTCAGTAATTTTACGGATTCCCGCCAATGACATAACCTGAAAGCCACCAGAATCGGTTAAAATAGGTCCGCTCCAGCGTGAAAATTCATGTAATCCTCCCAAACGCGCAACACGTTCAGCTCCTGGACGTAACATTAAATGATAAGTATTCCCTAAAATGATATCTGCACCAAGATCACGTATCTGATCCATATACATAGCCTTAACGGTTCCTGCCGTTCCAACAGGCATAAATGCAGGTGTACGAACACATCCTCGCCCCGTTATAATTTCGCCTCGACGTGCATACCCATCTTGAGCAATTTTTCTATAATGAAATGTCTTTATCATAACTCTCGTCTTTTTGATTCCATCACTGCATATCTCTATAGAAAGAAAAAAGATATCCCCTTACGAGCATTGTCATAAGCTTTATGAATTAATTTTTGATTCGCTCAATATTGTAACCAGCATAAAAAATTAAACGAGATAAAAGAACATTTCTTGTTAAGAAATCACCATAATAAAAGTAATAATCTAGCTCCAGAAAAATAGTAAAATCCTTATAATATCATACCTCAAAATACCTACGCTTAACGCACTAAAGCCTTAATAGAACTACAAAATTATTATCACAATAATCTCATCTTAACATACTTCCATAAGCAATAACTTTGTACGCATAGAAGAAAATTCTGAACGCATTGTACAGCCTACAATATTGTTTACTTTTACAGATAAAAATTTTTCATCTGCTGAGCACGGCGATCCCCACGCTTAATAAAAGCGCAAATGAGCATAATCATTTATCCCCTTACAATATTGAGATAGCTCTTGGCACTTGAGATAATTCACAAAAGGAATTAACGTGTAAAAACACTTAAAAAAACTAAAAATGCTTTTTGTAAAGATTCTCAAATATCAAAAGCTCTATCGTAACATTAGAGGCTGAAAAAGCGTATGATGTCCCCCTCTTGCTCCTTCACAAGCTTTAAAGATGGTGGTGCATAATAGATTTATAGCTTTAAAACTATACACGCCACGAACGTCATTATGGAAGTGAATGTTGATATGTACTGAGAAATGCTTCTTAAAAAACACGTAAATGTGCAACATTAAGTATATTCCATTTGGAGCGTTCCTCTATTAAAAAACGAGAAAAATAAAAGCGTAAGTCCATGCATAATCTTCATTATTTAAAAGATATTGCATTAGATACTTAAAAAAAGTAAAGTTGAATTAAAAAGGAGATGGCAAGACTAGCCATTTGTTTCACTTCTGCGCCTTTATTATATTCTTCTAAGATTAATTCTTATTTTAAAGATTACACCAATATACATAAACGCTGATTTTCCACCTTGCTAGGCAAAACTGGAGCAGCTAGTAAGGCTCTTATCCGTATTAATATGTGTGCGGCTGCATTAGGATTGGATGTTGATTTACAAGCAGCAACAAAAGCACACGCTCTCTCAGGAAAATAACATCATAAAACCATTAATAGACCAACAATAAATTGAAGAGAAATGCCGAATTTTTTATAAAACACTTTTCCAAACAAAAACCATAACATAACAGACTTTGCGTTTTCTTATTCTGACAGGTGTTTGTACAAATCCTTTACATTATACTCTTCAGGAAGATCCGATTGAAGTAAATATATGGACAATTCTTAGCTCGAAATTATAAAAGGTAAGCGTGATACTACAAAATAGTTTTGTGTGCCTTTATTGATCAGAAAAGAGTATTTTTTCTTAGAAACTTACAATTGAAGTCAGTATAATTTATACTATTTTGCATCCGCAGCAATAACGGCTTTGGTAATTGAATCTGGATCTGCAACAGGTTCACCACGTTTAATTTTGTCAACATTTTCCATACCTTCAACAACCTGTCCCCATATGGAATATTGACGATCAAGCCACGGAGCATCTGCAAAACAAATAAAAAACTGAGAATTAGCAGAATTTGGATTCTGACTACGTGCCATAGAAACTGTACCACGCTTATGAGAAAGATTTGAAAACTCTGCTGTTAAATTTATTTTTTCTGCCCCCCCCATACCAGCACGTGATAAATCGAATTTATCACTATCCTTCTTTCCAAATTGCACATCCCCTGTTTGCGCCATAAAACCATCAATAACGCGATGGAAAATAACATTATCATAAGCACCTTCACGTACCAGTTCTTTAATACGTGCAACATGACAAGGTGCTAAATCAGCAAAAAGCTCAATAACAACTCTGCCCTTTGTTGTTTCAAGAATTAAAGTATTCTCTAGATTTTTATTCTCAGCCATATGGAAAGCTCCCTTGATTCATTTCTCAACTTGTAAAGTAGCAGCATTAATAACATCAGGATTTTTTACAGATCCATTATTACTTGTCGTACCTTTTTTTATTTTATCAACAACATCCATCCCCTTTATAACCTCTCCAACAACCGTATACTGACCGTTTAAAAAAGCAGTATCATCAAAACAAATGAAGAATTGAGAATTCGCGGAATCCGGATCTTGTGATCGTGCCATCCCAACTGTACCACGCTTAAACGGCTGTTTTGAAAACTCTGCCGGTATATTAGGATAATTTGAGCCACCCATACCAACGCGTTTCAGATCAAAATCTCTACTGCCCTTTTTTCCAAATTCTACATCACCAGTTTGTACCATAAAGCCAGGAATTACACGATGAAAAACAACATTATTATAGGCCCCTTCCTCTGTTAATCTTTTGATTTGCGCAACATGTTTTGGCGCCAAATCAGGACGCAGACGAATAACAACATCACCATTGTTGAGAGATAAAACAAGAAGGCTTGCATCACTTGCTGGGCTAGGATTACCAGCGACAGGGGACAATGAAAAAAAACAAAATAAACATATCAAAACAGCAAAAATTCTACGAGACACACTTATTCTCCCTTAAAAGATTGGTATTTCAAGCTTAAAGCTTGTGCAACATTGGGCGGTACAAATGGTGTCACATCACCTCCCATAGAGGCAATTTGGCGTACCAATGTAGAAGTTATCGCACGCCCAGAAACACTTGCCGGCAAAAAAACAGTTTGCAATTCAGGAGCCAGAATGCCATTCATCCCTGCCATTTGCATTTCATAATCAAGATCAGTACCATCACGCAATCCACGAACGAGAAATGAAGCACCAACTTCACGCGCCTTCTCAATGAGAAGGTTACTAAATGAAAGAACCTGCAATCGATTAGAATCTGCACCAAACAAGTCTTTCCCTACCTGCATAATGAAATCAACACGCTCTTCAAAGCTAAAGAGTGTTTTTTTGTCAGCCTGTATACCTATAGCGACGACCACCTTATCAGTTAACACAAAACACCCTTTTAAAACATCAAGATGACCGTTTGTAAGAGGATCAAATGAACCTGCGTAAAGAGCAATTTTCATGATTTTACTCCTTCCTCTTCAAAATTATTTTTCTTCGCTCATATCAATCGTATCAGAATGCTTCACACTTTCATCATCTAATGAACTCGTATCATCTTCAGGTTCAGAAATACGTTCAACCGATACGACTCTTTCACCTTCAGCTGTATTAAAAATCGTAACGCCCTTAGTTGAGCGCCCAGCAGTACGAATTCCCTCAATAGGGACACGAATAAGCTGCCCCCCATCTGATACCAACATAATTTGATCTTGCGCCTTCACCGGAAAAGCCGCTACTAATTTACCAATTTCAGCTGTTTTAGATGGATCTGTTGCGCGAATCCCTTTTCCGCCACGTCCCGAAATCCGGAACTCATAGGAAGAAGAGCGTTTACCATAACCAAACTCACTCACCGTCAAAAGCATTTGTTCACGTGCATGAAGTTCTGCATAACGTTCATCTGTTAACTCTGTTTCAGCACCCCCATCTTCCTCATCAAGAGTTATAATATCTTCAATATCAGCATCTGCACCAGAAGCACGCCGTTCACTCATTACACGTTTAATATAAGCAGAACGCTCAATGGACGTCGCCTCGACATGCTCTAAAATTGTCATCGAAATGACTTTATCGCCTTTAGCTAAATTGATACCACGAACTCCCACAGAATTACGCCCAGCAAAGACCCGAACATCAACAACTGGAAAACGGATACATTGTCCATTGGCTGTTGTTAGAACAACATCATCATGTTCTGTACAGGTTTCAACAGAAAGAATTTCATCTTCTTCATCAAGTTTCATCGCAATTTTACCATTACGATTAACCTGAACGAAATCTGATAATTTATTACGACGCACAGTTCCACGTGTTGTCGCGAACATAATATCTAATGCACTCCAGCTCGCTTCATCTTCAGGCAAAGGCATAATCGTTGTAATACGCTCACCTTGTTGTAAGGGAAGCATATTGATCAAAGCCCGCCCACGCGATTGGGGTGTCCCCAGCGGCAGTCGCCAAACTTTTTCCTTATAAACAATCCCACGTGATGAAAAGAAAAGAACCGGAGTATGCGTATTGGCAACAAACAACCGCGTTACAAAATCCTCATCCTTCGTGGACATACCAGAACGCCCCTTACCACCACGTCGCTGTGCACGATAGGTATTAAGAGGCACACGCTTAATATAGCCACTATGGCTTACCGTTACCACCATATCCTCTGATGCGATCAGATCTTCACTCTCCATCTCAGCGCTACCAAAACCAAATACGGTACGTCGCGGCGTTGCAAATTCCTCACGAAGAGCACTCAACTCATCCTTAACAATACACATAATGCGTACACGTGATGCCAAGATCTCAAGATAGTCAGCAATATCCACACCAATTTTATTCAATTCATCAGCGATTTCATCACGCCCAAGGGCTGTCAATCGTTGCAAACGCAATTCTAAAATAGCACGCGCCTGTTCTTCAGAGAGATTATAAGTACCATCCTCATGAATAATATGACGAGGATCATCAATAAGTTTAATCAAAGGCGCGACATCCATCGCTGGCCAGCGTCGCTCCATTAACTGTGCACGTGCTGTCTGCGGATCAGGAGCTTTGCGAATAAGCGCTATAATTTCATCAATATTGGCAACAGCAAGGGCAAGGCCAACCAAAACATGTGCTCGCTCACGCGCTTTACGCAAAAGATATTTTGTTCGCCGACTGACAACTTCTTCCCGAAAAGAAACAAATGCACGAAGCATATCAAGCAACGTCATCTGTTCGGGTTTTCCCCCATTCAAAGCAACCATATTACAACCAAAGGAAGTTTGTAGCGACGTATACCGATATAATTGGTTTAAAACAACTTCCGCAACAACATCTTTCTTCAGCTCAATAACAACGCGATATCCATCACGATCAGATTCGTCACGCAAATCAGAGATTCCCTCAATGCGTTTATCGCGCACCAATTCAGCCATTTTCTCAATCATTGTTGCCTTATTAACTTGATAAGGGATCTCACTCACAATAATTGCTTGTCGACCACTGCGAATTTCTTCGATCTCAACTTTAGCACGCATAATGATTGAGCCACGCCCTGTTTCATAAGCTGCACGAACACCAGAGTGGCCAAGGATAATACCCCCTGTAGGAAAATCCGGACCAGGAATAATTTCAATTATTTTATCGAGTGTGATATCGGGATTATCAATCAAAGCGATACAACCATCAACGACTTCACCAAGATTATGGGGAGGAATATTGGTTGCCATTCCCACAGCAATCCCCCCTGACCCATTAACCAAAAGATTGGGAAAACGCGCTGGCAAGACAACCGGTTCACGCTCACGCCCATCGTAATTATCCTGAAAATCAACAGTATCTTTATCAATATCAGCTAAAAGTTCTTCTGAAACTTTTTCTAAACGACACTCAGTATAGCGCATAGCCGCGGGTGGATCACCATCAACGGAACCAAAATTTCCCTGACCATCAATCAATGGATTTCTTAAAGAAAAGTCCTGCGCCATACGTACTAAAGCATCATAAATTGAAGCATCACCATGGGGATGGAATTTCCCCATAACCTCACCAACAACACCAGCAGATTTACGATATGACTTATTAAAAGAAAGCCCCATCTCATTCATAGCATAAAGGATACGTCGATGAACAGGCTTAAGACCATCACGAACATCAGGGAGTGCACGTGAAACAATCACGCTCATCGCATAATCGAGATAGGAGCGTTGCATTTCATCAATAATACTGATTGGTTCAATACCTGTTAGCACATCACGTTCTGGGTGTGGAGTAAGATCGGTCACAATTTTAAAACTTTCAAAAAAGAATCATTTCACTTTATTTATATCGAAAAATACACCAAAATGCTAATTTCTCCCCCATGACAAAAAGTCATTTAACAATATTTTTCAATATGTTATTAATTTATGTTAAAATTACCAATAATAATCAACAATTTTCACTTCGCTAAACTTCAAAAATCTGAAACAAACAAATCATAAAGTAATCGTAATACGACAAATAAAGACTCTTAAAAAGGTACGTCATCATCTAATTTGTGTGAAAAATTTTCTCCCAATTGATTATTATTTTGACCAAACGTATTTCTCTGATTTGAGTTACTATCGGCAAAGCCACCACTATAACTCCCCCCTTGACTTGCTCCTTGCTCCCCGCCCGCGGCTCCCCGCCCATCAAGCATTTGTAATTCGCCACGGTACTTTTGCAAAACAACCTCTGTTGTATAACGGTCATTTCCATTTTGATCTTGCCATTTTCTTGTCTGTAACTGCCCCTCAATGTAAATTTTGCTGCCTTTTTTTAAATATTGCTCTGCAACTTTGACAAGGTTTTCATTAAAAATAACAATATTATGCCACTCAGTGCGTTCTTTTCGCTCATTTGTATTCCTATCACGCCAACTTTCTGAAGTAGCAATACGTAAATTTGCCACTTGGTCACCAGAATTCAAACGGCGGATTTCAGGATCCGCACCAAGATTACCAATCAGAATAACTTTATTAAGGCTACCAGCCATCGCATAAACTCCAAAATTTTAATTCGTAAAATACTCTGTTTTATAACAGTTATAACCATCTCGACCTTCAATTTACATGTCTGCAATTGACCTTCAATATGGATATTGCTATCCTTTCCCAATATTGTATCCGTGTAATTATAACAAAAGATGATAAAGACGCATAGTTTATTCCACCACAAGAGAATAAAAAGCTGCTCATTTGTATTTTTCTTTTCACAAAACTTATACCTTCCTTTAGCATTAAAGCAGTTAAACACATTGTAATTCTAAAAAAACAGTTTTATTCCATTTTAGGTGCTCAATTTTTGCCACATATGCCAAGGATAAAGTATGACTCATCAAAAATATATCTCCATTCGCGGTGCACGTGAGCATAACCTTAAAAATATTGATCTCGATCTTCCTCGTGATAAACTCATTGTTATAACAGGACTTTCTGGATCAGGGAAATCATCCTTAGCGTTTGATACAATTTACGCTGAAGGACAGCGTCGCTATGTCGAAAGCCTTTCAGCCTATGCACGCCAATTTTTGGAAGTCATGCAAAAACCTGATGTCGACCGTATAGACGGTCTCTCTCCAGCTATCTCCATTGAACAAAAAACAACCAGTCGCAATCCTCGTTCAACGGTAGGTACCGTTACTGAAATCCACGATTACATGCGTCTTCTCTTTGCACGTATTGGTATTCCTCATTCTCCTGTGACAGGACTTCCTATTGAAAGCCAGACAGTAAGCCAAATGGTGGATCAAATTATGTCCTTACCAGAAGGAACGCGAATTTTTATTATGGCCCCTTTGGTGCGAGGACGAAAGGGAGAATATAAAAAAGAGCTAACAGAACTTTTAAAAAGAGGATTTCAACGCGCTAAAGTTGATGGAAAATTCTATGAAATCGCTGATATTCCACCTCTTGATAAAAAATATAAACACGACATCGATGTCGTGGTAGACCGCATTGTTGTACAGAAGGATATCACCTCTCGCTTGGCTGATAGTATAGAAACCTGTTTACAACTAGCAAATGGGCTTGCCATTGCTGAAATGGCAGACCAACCCTTAGCACAAACAGAAACGACAAAGGAATCTGCTCATAAGTCGAAAAATAATACACACAAACGGCTCATTTTTTCAGAAAAGTTTTCCTGCCCTGTATCGGGTTTTTCTATTCCTGAAATTGAACCACGCCTTTTTTCGTTTAATAATCCTTTTGGCGCCTGTCCTCTCTGCGATGGACTGGGCATCAAAAAAGCAATGGATCCACTGAAAATTGTGCCCAATAAAAATCTTACCCTCAAAAATGGCGCCATTGCTCCTTGGGCTAAATCGGATTCACTTTATTATAGCCAAACCCTAGAAGCATTAGGAAAAGCTTACGGTTTCAAACTCACAGATCAATGGTGTGAACTCTCTAATGAAGCACAACAGGCTATTCTCTACGGTACAAAAAGAAATGAAATTTCTTTTATCTATAAAAATAATTCTGGTTCGCATAAAACGACCCAACCTTTTGAAGGAATCATCCCTTATATGGAGAGACGCTGGAAAGAAACCGATTCTGCTTGGTCTCGAGAAGAAATCGAACATTATATGTCTTCTTCGCCCTGCCCAGCTTGTCACGGTTATCGTTTAAAACCAGAGGCACTTGCTGTAAAAATCAACGGAATGCATATTGGGCAAATATCAGATCTTTCTATTCTAAAAGCAGATGATTGGTTTGCCAATGTTCATCAATATCTCACAGAAAAACAACGTAATATCGCCGTACGTATTTTAAAAGAAATTCGTGAACGTTTGGCTTTTTTAAATCATGTAGGATTGGAATATCTTACCTTGTCTCGAAATTCAGGAACGCTTTCAGGTGGAGAAAGCCAACGCATTCGGTTGGCATCCCAAATTGGTTCTGGTCTTACAGGCGTTCTTTATATTTTAGATGAACCATCTATCGGTTTACACCAACGCGATAACGAACGCCTGTTGGAAATGCTGCGCCATTTGCGCAATCTTGGCAATACAGTTATTGTTGTTGAACATGATGAAGATGCTATTCTCACAGCGGATCATGTTGTCGATATGGGGCCTGCCGCGGGCGTTCATGGTGGAGAAATCATAGCGCAAGGGACACCGCAGGAAATTATAGAAAATTCAGCCTCTCTCACAGGCCAATACCTTTCAGGAAAAATGGCTGTTAAAATGCCGACAGAGCGACGCAAAATATCAAAAACGAAAATACTTAAAATCATCGGCGCCAAAGGCAATAACCTCAAAAATATCAATGCGAATATTCCTCTTGGAACCTTCACATGCATAACTGGTGTTTCTGGAGGAGGAAAATCAACATTTCTTATTGAAACGCTTTTCAAAGCAGCATCACATCATATCATGGGCTCTCATCACAGCCCTGCCAGCTATGACAAAATTGAAGGATTAGAATTTCTTGATAAAGTCATCGATATCAACCAGTCCCCTATTGGACGCACCCCACGCTCTAATCCCGCAACCTATACAGGCGCTTTTACACCGATTCGTGAGTGGTTTGCCGATCTTCCAGAATCAAAAGCCCGCGGTTACAAAGCTGGGCGTTTTTCATTTAATGTTAAAGGAGGACGTTGCGAAGCGTGTCAAGGTGATGGAGTCATCAAAATTGAAATGCACTTTTTACCTGATGTCTATGTTACTTGCGATGTCTGTAAAGGAAAACGCTATAACCGAGAAACACTAGAAATAAAATTCAAAGGACAGTCTATAGCCGATATTTTGGATATGACAATTGAAAAGGCAGAGGAATTTTTCCAAGCTATTCCCGCTATTCATAATAAAATGGAAACTCTCATTAAAGTAGGATTGGGTTACATAAAAGTAGGACAGCAAGCAACCACACTTTCTGGTGGGGAAGCACAACGTGTAAAACTTGCGAAAGAACTTTCTCGTAAAACAACGGGACGTACACTCTATATTTTGGATGAACCGACAACAGGTTTACATTTTCATGATATTTCCAAACTTCTTGAAGTGCTTCACGAACTAGTCGAGCAAGGCAACACAGTTATAGTCATTGAACATAACCTTGATGTTATAAAGACAGCCGACTGGATTATTGATTTAGGGCCAGAAGGTGGAGATCGCGGTGGTGAAATTGTTGCAATTGGACGCCCTGAAGACATCATTAAGGTTCCCGCTTCCTATACGGGAAAATTTCTAAAAGATGTTTTACTGCGCCCATCTCTCTATAATTCCAATTCTTAGAAACGCTTTCCATTGTAAAATACAGCATACTAACAAAGCCTGTACTTTTATTATTACCTGTAAACCAACACCTAATTCCAGTGGTGCAACATGTTTGAAGCAAAGACTAAAAACAATTTAGCGCTTTATAAGCTGTTTCAGTTGTCGTATTATCAAATAAGAATGGGCGCATAATTGCGTATTTATTCTCTGTTTTGTTTATACCTGAAACGACCAGACAGCCTAAACTGGGAAGAATACGAAGTTTTAAGGGTATAAATAAGTTCCTATCTTTCCATTTCCTTTTAATTTATCTTTATGATTTTCAAAGACATCCACAGCAATATCTTATAATGAAGATTGCCATTGCTTCACGCTTTTATTTATCGCGTTCCTTAATGAAGATCACATTCCTCACGAAGGGACAAAACGCCCCAAACGGAATATATTTGCGTTGCCAATTCCCACATCTGTTTTAAAGAAACATTTCTCAATGCTCTCAAGCCCATTTCACGACGGCTCCTATGAATGATGCTATAATGATAAACTCATTATTGTACACCACCATCTTTACGTTTACGAAGAAGCATAATCGGCATCATCACACTTTTTTCCAATATTTGTCTTCCCTACTCCCTAATATTGTAAAGCCTTTAGTTATCGAAAGCTTTCATAAAAAGCATTTTATTTATTTTTTCAAATGTTGTTATCCACACACTCATAACTATTTATGATATATAAAAGTATCGTTTTGATTGATTGACGATAAAAAGATCTAAAATGAGAAAATCTTACGCTATTAGAATTTCTCATTTAATGTGGAGAGAGTCTAATTATCCTTATAAGTCAAGATATTATCTAACAAAAAAGAAACAAAACTCTTTTATTATATTATTTGAATTCTTGTATAAGAATTGTAAGTTTTTTTCCCAAAAAACAGTATTTGGCTGTATTCTACAAAAGAAACTCTCCTAAAAGAGCTTAGAGTATCATTATTTTCGACTTTTTGTGCACAAAGTATCTGTTGGACATCTTACAGTTGTCAATATAATGTGATGCAGTCTAAAAAGACAAAATAACGTTGGAGATAATTTCAGCATGAAAAAAATTGAAGCCATTATAAAACCTTTCAAACTTGATGAAGTGAAAGAAGCGCTTCAAAAAATTGGGTTACATGGTATTACAGTAACAGAAGCGAAAGGTTTTGGTCGTCAAAGGGAACATACAGAACTTTATCGTGGTACGAAATATGTTGTTGACTTTCTACCTAAAGTAAAGATTGAAATTGTTGTGTCCGATGAAAAACTGGAACAAACTGTTGATGCAATACGTAAAGCAGCTCAAACCAAACATATAGGGGATGGAAAGATATTTGTCTTTTCCATTGATGATGCAATTCGTATAGGCACGGACGAAACCGGTATCGATGCCCTTTAATAAATAACGAGAAAATTCACTTTTTTATCCACCTCAACGCCATATTAAGGAAATTGAATATGACAACCGCATCAGATATTATCAAACAGATTACAGACAACGAAATCCGTTTTGTTGATTTACGTTTTACTGATCCACGAGGAAAATTGCATCATATTACAATGGATATCGCAGAGATCAGCGAGGATACTTTTAGTGATGGTGTCATGTTTGATGGTTCTTCAATTGCTGGTTGGAAAACAATTAATGAATCTGACATGGTTTTAATGCCAGATCCAGCAACAGCACATATTGATCCTTTTTTTGCTCAATCTACTTTGGTCATATTTTGTGATGTACTTGATCCTGTCTCTGGTGAGTTTTATCGTAGAGATCCTCGTTCTATCGCCAAAAGGGCTGAGGTTTATATGAAATCTTTAAACATTGGAGATACAATCAATGTGGGTCCAGAAGCTGAGTTTTTTATCTTTGATGATGTACGCTATAAAACGGACCCTTACAACACAGGGTTTAAACTCGATTCAAGTGAACTTCCCTCTAATGATGATACGGAATATGAAACAGGAAATCTAGGGCATCGCCCACGAATAAAGGGAGGCTACCTTCCTGTTCCGCCGATTGACTCCTGCCAAGATATGCGTTCTGAAATGCTCACAGCACTCAAGGATATGGGCGTACAGGTCGAAAAACACCATCACGAAGTAGCAGCAGGACAACATGAATTGGGTATTCGTTTTGATACACTTGTTCGCGAGGCTGACAAGATGCAAATTTTTAAATATGTTGTACATCAAATAGCAAACAGCTATGGGAAAACAGCAACCTTCATGCCAAAACCAGTTTTTGGTGATAACGGCTCTGGAATGCATGTCCACATTTCCATTTGGAAAGATGGTAAACCCATTTTTGCAGGAAATGAATATGCCGGACTATCAGAAACCTGTCTGTTTTTTATCGGTGGTGTTATTAAGCACGCAAAAGCAATAAATGCTTTTACCAACCCATCCACAAACTCCTATAAACGTTTGGTTCCTGGTTATGAAGCTCCTGTTCTTCTTGCCTATTCAGCACGTAATCGTTCTGCATCTTGCCGTATTCCTATGAGCTCCTCACCAAATTCAAAACGCGTAGAAGTTCGTTTTCCAGACCCAACAGCAAATCCCTATTTGGCATTTGCAGCCCTTTTAATGGCTGGTCTTGACGGTATCAAAAACAAAATTCATCCCGGACATGCTATGGATAAAGATCTTTATGATCTTCCCTTAAAGGAACTTAAAGAAATCCCTACTGTTTCAGGAAGCCTGCGTGAAGCGCTTGAAGCACTTGACAAAGATCGTGGCTTTCTTAAAGCTGGCGACGTTTTTGATGATGATCAGATTAATTCCTTCATTCAAGTAAAGATGCAAGAAGTCTTGCGTTACGAAACAACACCCCATCCTGTTGAATTTGATATGTACTATTCTGTTTAAACAATCAATACGCATTCTTTTGATTTTAAAAATGGAGGCAAAAGCCTCCATTTTTGTGGATATTCTTCTCATGCAAAAGCGCAAGAGGCTTTTTGCTCGTCCGCTTTTCCTTTATAATGTGTTGAATCTCTTCAAATGAATTAACAAAGGTTTCTAATGCCGCGAATTTGTTTTCTCGTTCCCGTTCTTTTATGCATTGTCTTTATCACATCAACAACTAAAGCACATACAATAACCAACCAAAAACTTACAACTCTTGAGAAAGCAACATCTGCTTATAGTAAAGCACTTAAAAATGCCGATGCAAATGCCATCTTAAATGCTATTCCTCCCCAAGTCATCAACCGCTTAACCGCCAAAAAAAATCTTAATCAATCACAATTTCTACAAATCATGAAAAGCCAAATAGAACGGTTGGCAGAAAGTTACAAGATTGAAACGATCAACATTGATCAAAAACAAAAACGTGAAGGTACCCTTGATAATGGTACCCCTTATTTTGTTATACCCGTGGAGCTTGTAACCACAACAAATGCTGGAAAAAAATGCTCTATTCAAACTGAAATTATTGCCCTACTTCACGATAACCAATGGTATTTTATCCGTGGCAATGACGAAGCGCTCTTAACCATAACCAATGAACTATTTCCTGGACTTGATAAAGTAAAAACCAATCCTCAAAAAGTCACAAAAATACTCTGAGCGAAAAGAATGCACGTAAATAAAAGATTTTCCCCTATAAACAAGTTGTAACAATTGTAGCAGCAGCATTAAATTCAACTTTTTTATGAGCACGGCGTGCTATTGTGTCTTTATCCGTTCCCCATTGCTCCATCATCCAATCTTCATCTAAATGGGCAATAGACCAAGCATGATCAGCATCAATGTTTCCCGCAGCAACAGCAAGAGCAATGAGAGCAGATCCCGTTAATGTTGTCATCATATGAAGTGCCGCAAGCATATAAGCAGACTCAACTCTACGTAAATAATGACTCACAGCTTGAAGTGCTTCTGGTGATTGTTCCACATGCATCAGCCCTTCTGTCAAATAAAACCGCGCACCCAGTTTTTTTTCTGCCCAATCTAATAAAGGATCCCATTGTTCAGATTGTTTTTGCACCAACTCTTTAGGTGTCTGTGCACGATAAAAGATCATATCACATGCAACGAAACGCAATAAATCTTCAAAAACCGCCTGCATATCATCAGCGATACCATCAATAACAGTATTAACCAAACGCGTCATCGGCATTTTTGCAGGATCAACAACGTGCTTTTGGTTCTCAAATTCCTGAGCAACGTATTCAGCAAACACTTCTGTTGGCACATGAAAATGACGCCTTGCGGGCGTTTTTACAGGACGTTCATCCAACAAAATCGTAAAGCCGCCCTCCTCACAAGCGATCTTCACTTGCTTATAAAACCGTTTTGGGTGTGATTGGAATGAAAGATTTTGAATCTTTTGAACAGAACTCTTTTTATTCAATGGCATATCAAAATGATCCAAAATCTCACGCATATTTGTTTACCTCTGATTTTTTCAAGAAAGCGACTGTTTCTTTAGGTTCTGTAGCTTCAATAAGGTTTAATCTGACCTTCTTAACGATTCCAAAGAAGAAAAAAAATCTTGCCAATCTCAATCTAACTTAAGAGTTATATTTCATGTTTCTTTTACAAACAAGACAATGATGATTGCCTTTTATATATTTAATACAATCATAATAGTAAAACAATTTTTAAAAGTATTATCTTAATTAAGAAGTTAAATATATTGAGTTTTATGGCAAAGATGTTCACGCCTTACCAATTTGCTTATTATTCACCTATAATAGTATTATCAATATGAACAGATTCAAAAACGCTGCTCATCCAAAAAATGATAGAGCAGTACGGTTTATGTGTCATTCACCTTCGCTTAACCATTCCAATAATTCTCTAACATATCCAATAAATACCCTGCATAGAATTTTTCTGCTCAATTACTCCCCTAAAAGACGCTGTTTTACGGCATGATAGAATAATGAACAGACAAAATTATAATTGTAAATTTTCTTTCATATATACATTATTTTATAAAGCACTAAATTACTTAACGCATTGTGCTTGATATACTCTACATATTACACTAGTTTAAATTTAGGCATATAGTTATAAAGAATAGAGATCATGCAATCTGAAAATAATACTTTTATCTATACACTTGGCCCTGCAGATACTAACTGTGCAGCAGCAGCACAGTGGTGGCTTGACAATCACAATAGAAGTGTTTTGTTCACTGACTCGAGATCCCGTATTATCTTATACGCAACTCTTGAAGAAGCATTTAATGAACTTGCTCAGAAAAAGGATGGATATCTCTTAAGCTGTGCTGCTTACCCTGATTTGCATACACTCATATTTACCCGTTTAGGTGATATGCAATTATTTGACAGCTTTATCATGCCTACTCACTCTATGGTTTTAGCTAAACGCAATAACATTGATGAAATTAAAACCGTAGCGACTCATCCTGCCCCGCAATCTCTGGTAGCTCATCAATATGACAAAGTATTTGCCAACAGCAATGCTGATGCAGCCGTTCTTTGTAAGGCTGAAAAAGCCGATGCTTGTATCACAACATCGGTTGCGGCAAATCGCTATAAGCTGAGTATTGTCGAAAATTTTGGACAAGTGCCAATGTCCTTTTTGCTCCACTCACTAAAGTCAACTAATCATGAAAAAATCTGAAGCGCTTCTTTCCATTGTTAACTTAGTTGACAAATTCCGTATGCGCCAAGAACGAGATGGGAGCATTAAAGAACCAACTTCAGCAGATAATAATATGATCAATGAATTGATCACTCTGCTGAACCACCATGCTAATATTCTTGACGGATTATCTCCAAAACTTTTAGCGACCATTTCTGATGATCTTCATCAGTGGATGATCAGCGGTTTAACGACCCCTCCTCAATTTGATAACACTTTGGCTGCTTTCAAAGCCCCATTACCAGATGCTCCCTTGTTTTTCTTGGCTCCAATGCGTGCAACAAATGGACCTGATCCAGAAGGATTCCGGCTGGAATTAGTTACAGGATATCGTCATGAAACGGCCTATCTTGCTGACGCCTCAAAATATACAAATAATTATCTGTCACCTTTTCAATGTATAAAAATGGGAATAGCATCAAGAGGTTTTTTAGAAGGCAATTGCATTGTTCTATTCCCAGAATCTGTAGCAACTGCTCAAAAAATTGTTAAGCAAGCATTTGCTTTGTTTTTTTCAGTAAATTCTTTGATATTTACAATAAGCAAACAATTGTGGAAGCTGAACGTTTACTCGGCCGTGATAGTAAATTCCTGTTCGGTCAATTGCATAGTCGAAACTTATCTAAAGAAGACATTTACGATGCTCGCTGTTTGTGGGGCTATTATCATGACTATGCACATCATACTGGACCGCGGCCATTGGATAAAAATCTATATATAAAATTAAATTGGTTCACTGGTCTTCTAGAAGAAACTAAAGTTGATTTAATTACAGTGCGTATTATGCTACAAAATCATCCAAAATTTTGGAAAGAAATAACTGAATTTGTCCTATTAGAACGCATATTCCGTTATCCAAAAGATTCTGATCAGCATATGACATTCGATGCTGGTACAGGGATCTTGCTTTTTGAAATATTGATGCGGAACAAAGCATTGATTGAAACAAATCAAGGTTATCTTCAATTTGATTTGGAGTGTCTTGAAAAAGTAATAATATTGATGATAGCAGATATAGAAGCACTTGAAGCATTAGATGATGACGCTTATTTGGCAGGAGCTAAAGATTATATCCAAAATAATCTTGGAAAACCACAGACCTCAAAGTCACGATTTAATTTTTCAACATCATCTTATGCACAGCGAGTGATTAGAGGATTAAATCATTGAGTTTTATAAAAGGACGATTACTATTATTTACTTTTGCCATTCTAGCATTGTTTTCCATAAGTTGGTTATTATCTAAGAATTTGGTTAGCAATATACCCGTCATGCATGCGGTTGGACTTAGGTTGTTTGCCACCGCTGCCACCTTATGGCTGATTGCAGTATTTCGTGAGAAAGCTGTTTTCAGATCCCTACCATTGCTTTCCATGATACCTTCTTTTTTAATTCTATCAGTATTAGGATTCTCGCTGTATTTTGTATGCAGCTTTGGTGCATTAAAATCACTCAAAGCCAGTGATTTAACCATGGTGCTCGCTACTATTCCAGGAATTACTTATATATTAGGTGCATTGACAAATGTCCTTAAATTCTCATGGCTGAAGCTTAGTGGAGTGATAATTGTCAGTGTAGCAGCTGTGGCATTCAATATAAACAATGGAGAAGGTGGATACAGCCTAATAGGAATAGCTCTTGCTTTAACAGCAGCCCTTTCTTACTCTGCTTATGGCTTATTGTCTAAACGTTATCTTAAAAATTTACCTTTGCTCACCTCACTGGCTTGGATCACGACAATTTCTGCAGCATCATTTATGCCATTATTTATTTTTGATCCTGCCCCACTCTTATATCTTAAGTTAGAAGATATATTTAAAATATTGATTTTAGGAACTGTTTGCTCGGCACCAGTTTACGTATTATACCAAAAAGTTTTAGCCGAAGGAGGCGTATTATACGCCAACACTATCGGCGTATTATCCCCTTTTGCAGTGGTTGCATGTGAATGGATAATCGACTCGAGCCCTTCTCTCAACATTATCAAAATAATTGCTATGATTGTAGTTGTTATAGGGATGACACTCTTATTTATAGATGCATCAAAGGTATCTACATGGCAACATAAACGCCATTCTCAAAACTCCAAATTTAATAAGGAAACAAAATGAAAAAACTCGCGTTAGTTTGCCAGCGCAATGCAAAATTACCATTTATATTTGAAGCAGCACAAGCAGCTAATATCGAATTAGTAATGATCTATGATACCGCTGAAAGCGCTCCCACTCAACACCCCGCAGCAGTCACTTCAACTTGGCAACTTCCTGTTTTTGATAACCCAGAGCTAGCTCTAGACACTTTTGCAACAGGAGCAAAAGAACGCAATATTGCTGGGGTTATGACCCTTCGCGAAGAAGCCATTCTATGGACAGCTTTGGCTGCAAAAAAAATCAATACTCCAAGTATTGAACCAGAAGTAGCAGCATTAACCAGAAATAAATATCTCATGCGTCAAGCTTTTGCTAAAGCAGGCTTAAGAACACCAGGATTCTTTTATATAGATAATCCAGAAGACCTATCACAAGTACATGCCTTAGACTGTCCACTCGTTATTAAACCCGTCTCTGGATGGGCAAGTGCAGGCGTCATGTTAGCTAAAAATTCCACCGAACTTCCTGATCTCATTAAAGCCGTATGGAATGTTCAGCATAAAGACATGGCACGTTTTAATGATAAAAATAAACCTGTAGGTTTAGTCGTAGAACAGTATTTGTCAGGAAAAGAGTTTGTCGTAGAATGCTTTGTTGATACAGCAGGTGTACACGTTCTATCCGTTGGAGACAAGGGACAGCCTGAGGGACCATGGTTTGAAGAAACAATTTATCGTCAACGCTGTGATATAGATGATCCTTTAATTATTGCTTTATGTGAGGCTGCATGCTCTGGAGTTAAAGCTCTTGGTATAAATATGGGAGCTGCCCATGTAGAGCTACGCCTAGATACTAATAATTTACCTTATATCATTGAGATAGGCGCTCGTATAGGTGGATCAGGTGTTTCCCATTTTATTGTTGAGCAAGGTACAGGAATTTCATTTGCAAAACTATGTATGAATGCCGCTTTAGCTGAACAAACCCCAGACCTTCCCGATATACTCCCAACTGAAAAAGTGGCGGCAAATTATATTATTCCTCTTCATGGGTATGGACGGTTTTCTGGATTTTCAGGTCTAGATAAGGTTGCACAGCATCCTCAAACCGCCAGAACTATCATTTTTTTTGAAACCAATCACATTTCACCACCTCCACCAGCATTTGGTGGATATCCTGGTTTTATTTTCTCTGTTCATAACTCAAACGAAGAAGCACGCAATTACCATAAATGGCTCGATGATACCTTAAGCATCATATGGCAAAATACTGATTTATAATGATAATTTATCGTTATTCATATTGAATGAGAACGCCGATATCGTAGGATTTTCTCATTTTAAATCTGTTTATCAGATGAACAAATTTTTTAAAGCATTTGAAAAATGCTATAGTAGATAAAAATAAATCAACACGATATTTTCATATTTATTAAAACACATGATATCATTATTAAAAGAAGCAACTAAAATTCTGCACAAACAATGGTTTTAATTCCGATAGTAGAACAAGACTTTGAAAATAACATTTATTATTTTTTTAAAAGATTTATTAAAAATGATAGCGCAAACCACCAGAAAAATGAACTCCAGAAAAACCAGCCTTGGTTAACCTATGCTGATAGCTAAGATCACTGTAAAGTGTAACTTTAGAAGAAAACTGCGCATTGATACCCAAACCTGTTTCTAAGGAAGAACCGAAAGCACTCAACTGAAAAACATCTTTAAAATGAACAAATTGTTCTTTACCAAAACAATGAGCAAGATGAATATTGCCATAAAAAGAAGTGATACGATCCTTATCAGAGGCTGTAAATGTTTTACTTAAACGCCCACCAACACGCACAAACCATTGACTCATTTTTTTCATATCAACATCAAATCCATCAATATCACGAAACTTATCAAATTGAAGATGTTGATAAATAAGCTGAAGTTGCGGATCAAAAATAAGATCTTTATATCCTGTCATAAACGTTTTACCAGCAGAAAACGAAACGTTCAAAGGATTTGCTTTTAATGTCGCCGTCTTACCCCAAACATGGCTACGCACATCCCCTTTAAACAAACCATAAGATAAAAGACCATCTATATAAAAACCAGTTTTGTGTTCCACACTACCGTATGACGTAAATGACCATTTATTAAACGTACTCTTTTGGCTTCGTTCCACGTTACGAGGTTGTAAAGAAAGCTTTCCATAGGTTCCCATAATCCCAAAAGATGTCGTACTATATGCGCTCTCTATTGTTTTGAGCAAAATATCTGTTTTTATAGCGTTATAATCAACATGACCATCGTACCCATATTTAAGTATAGAAAGATCTGAGACATAACGATAACTCCCACCATAACCGTGAACAGATAAAGCAAAGTTCCCTTCAACTTTTAATAATTTACGAGGAATAGACCGCGTAGCTTGCAACTGCTTTTGTTGATGACCAATATCCATGAGCCCAACATGAAATAAAGCATTTGGTAACAAAAGATAAGTTGGAACTTGTGGAACAACCTCTCTGACCTTTAACTCGGAAGGGGGAATAGCAGACACCTCTAAAGCAGGCTGAATATATTTACTTTCAAGGCGAAAATCCCAAAAATCTCCATCTCCTTCAACCAATCTTTGAGAAGTTTGTGCATTTCCAAGAGCAGAAGCTGGACCATAAGCATGAAGATAATATTGGTAAGGCAAACCCTCTAATGCGATATAAGCACGATTTAACTGAAAAGAATCCTCTGCCGCTTTTCCAGAAACCTGAATAAGTGAAATACTATGAGCATTTTCACCGGTTGCTATCTCACCCTGATTTCCTGCAACAAATTGCACATAAACTGTTGTTTTTCCAGAAACATCACCATGTATTAAAAGCCGATCAGTTTTTTTATTATCGAGCAAACCATCACTACTGAGATGCGTATTGAGATAAATATCTGCCCTATCTTGCGCACTATAAACTTCTTTTTCTCCCTTCCCAATATGAAGTGTCTGATACTCCTGAAACATTGGAGTCTCAAAAGCAATAAAACTATCAGAAACTTTCACAAATGAAATAGACGAACTTGTACGGTTTGCAACTTGCAAATCGATCTCTCTTCTTTTTGTCAAAAACCATTTTGATCCCCCTGTTAAATAAAGCTCAGCAATAGAATCATCGGCAACACGAGTCCCTCCTATCAATGAAGAAGAATTAGCCAAAATCGCTACACTCCCCCCCTTTTCAACTGTTAATAATAAGTCACCAAAAATTTTTGTACCTTCTGTTACTCCAATATAACTACGACTGTTATTACTATGAACAGCTGTCCCATCTGGAACCTCAAAAATCGTCCTTTTCAAAAAGACAAGCCCCTGTTCATACGCATCATTTTCCCCATCCCTCTCAAAATACATACCATGTTTGTTACCTATTGCTTTAATTGTTGAATCTTCAATATTAACCCGCGAAATTAAAATATTTCCTTCCCTGCCGTTATTGGATGGCGTGTTAGAATCTTGTCCAACTGTTAAAACATGAACATCCGTAGAAATAATATTCGTATTTTTTACATAAACAGAACCCTGATGTTTTACATTGAAAACTGTATGTGTACTTTTTTCATTTGTATTTTCTTTGTCTTCTGTTTTTTGATATTTTGAAGCAATGGTAACACCATCTAAAGTCGCACTCCCCCCTCTCCCCACATAAAGCGCAGCAGCATCATTCACATCAATAAATCCACTTTTCATCTGAATACCCGCATCAGCACTAACGAAAAGAGCACTCTCTTGACCGATACCCAAACCTTCCACTTTAATTTTTGTATTCGTTAACGTAACAGATGCTCCTCGCTTCTCTGCATAAGCAGCAATCTGAGAAGCCTCAATTGTTCCACGATTAACCTCAATCATTCCACTATCAGCTTTAAGACCTATTGATACATTTTTAAAAGCTGAATCGCTCAAAACAATTTTTCCCCCTCGTGATACAAAAACACCATAAATATCTTCTATACCCGCAGTAGCTTCAACCTCTACACGCGTTGCCTGAATAACTGTATTTGGCTCCTGCACTACTATAGCAGCAGGTAACATGAGAGAACGACCCTCCCCATTCTTTTCTTTAACAGGCGCCGTGAATTTATATACTTTATCACTAATTGTATGCTTTGAACCATCACTGCATCCGTAAGGTAATTTGTTTTCATCACATGACAGTGATGTATATGAATGAGAATGTGCCTCAATATTTATATTTAACAAAAAAGAAAAAATAGCTGCTGTAAAAAAGCACGAATACAAGTGATTGTTAGATACCTTGACTATCATTGTTTCTCAAAACTTTCTTTTTTCAACAAAAACAAAAAATGCTGGAAAAAAAATAAACCACAAATTAAACACAATAAGAACAAAACAAACAAAATTATTTTATTTTTTTATGATAAAATCATAGCATTCAATAATATGTTTTGTGTTTTATGTAAAGAAAGAACAAAAAGTTTAAAAATACCATTTAGGAGGACAATCCCTTTAAAGAAGGCATCTCAAAAACCGCTGAAAACTGTAATTACAAAAGGCCCAAAAACCAATCTTAAAAAAACGTGAAAAAATGCGAATTTTGAAGAGATATAATATTCAATTTATCTCACCACAAAAAAATAAAAATACAACAACATGAGAATAACTTTTAAGATTAAACGATTAAAACGTTTTAATAAAACACAGCACAAAAAGATACAATATACGAAATCTATAACCGCATCATCTCTTCAACCACAACAAAAAAACAAGAAATTGCACACTAATGTATAAGCTAATGTACACAATTTCTATATTAAAAATGTTAAATATCTAACAAAGAAATTTGAATAAATAAAAAACTTCTCCTAATACCCTATCATCAATGATTTGAATTAATAAATGTAATATTTTAGATCTTTTGATAAAATCTAAAATACAGTAAAACACTCACCATTCTGAACTTAAAAAACACCAAAATAAAATTTCATCAAAATTAGCTCTATGAAAGCTATCTGTTTATTATCGTTAAAGCAGATATTTTAGCAAAGCTATTATTTGCCATTCTTTATATTGAATAAATTTCTCTAAACAACAACCCACTATCCTCCGCTAGCATCATCTGACCACAACACTATTGCCAATCTCGTAGCTGATGAATATAACTACATTGGAGACAAAAGAGCTATATTTCTCTCTTCTCCCGTTTAATATTTTTATTTAATTATTGCTTTAAAAATCAACGTTCTACTGTTGATGATCACTTGTACAAAGCTTTTTTTATTTTCTGGCGCTTTTTATCATTTTCAAAACGTAACATCAAATCTCGCTCTTGTTTTGTCGAATTGGTTACACCAAAAGTATCATTGTCCATAACCTGCTGATACCCTGCTACCATTAAATTGACTAAAAATGAATCACTTCGCGGCGTTGATGAAAAATAGATTCCCTTTGAATCTTGTAATTTGTACCGATAACCTGCTTTAGTCATGCACTCATAAACTGCTGCAAAATCACTTGCACGCGAATCCATATTTTTAGAAGAAGCGTAGATTGGTTTCCAACCACATTTTGACAGTGCTTGTTGGACCATAGACTTACTGACACCAGACTTTTCCCATAATTCTAACGTCGATGGGGGAGGTTTGCTAATACACCCAGCAGAGCTTAATAAAATTATAGCACTCAATAATTTCAATGTTTTTTTCATTTCCCCCTCCGTCAATATTTACGATAGAAAGACTGATAAGTCTTCTAATATTTACTCACACGCAAGATGACTTTTGTTAGCATATAGATATTGAAGAAACAATCCCACCCCCCCATGGAAAAACAAGAATGTAAGGATTTTTGATTACAGCAGCCTCAATACTTAAGGTTGACATTCAGGTTGTTCTTTATGCTCTTGACAATGAGGACTATTCAAACGCCTCTCTACACTTCGCTGAGGAATAACTGCATCAGGCTGACAAATTGGAAGATTTTTATATTTCTCACACCACTTCATTCTTCCCAATTTATCTTGGAAACCTGCTTGGATCATACATGCATTCACAGACTCCTCAGCATTGAATTTCTCATCCGTACTTGTTTCTGTATCAAGACGACCATCAAGATGCTGTATTCCACATTCTAACAAAGCTTTTTTGATCTCAAGCTGATCAGTACCGGATTTTTCCCATGCATCTACAGCTGTTCGAGAAGGCTGCTCAGGGTAGCATCCAGCCATAACAAATAAGGTTATCCCGCTTAATAATTTTAAAATCTGCTTCATTTTCCTATCCTTGAGTAATTTTGATATTACGAAACAATCTATAAATTATTTTACATGCTGTTTTTTATTTCCAAAACAATGATGAACATTATCAACCTATATTATTTTATCTTTCCGAAGATTATGCCATAATTATTATATCAAAAATACGGTAAAATTATTACTAAAATCATATATCTATCAACGATATGCTTATAATTATTATCAATATTTTGATTACAACCAAAATAGATATTTTATATTATTGCGCCAACAGTTGTGGTACCCATAAATAAATAGCATTGACATGCTGAATTAAGCCCCCCGCGTACGGGTATGAGAAACATGAAGGTAGGGATTGTGATCGTCACAAACAGCAAGACTTAAGGTTTGCATTCAGGTGCATTTTTATATTTTTTACAAAAAGGGCTGTTCACGCGCTTCTTGACACTGTGCCTCGGGATGACAGCACCCGGACGACAAATGGGCAAGTTTTCGGCTCTATGATTCTCGCACCAAGTCCCCCCACTTTATCACGGAAACCTGATTGGAGCATACAAGCTTCTATGGTTGCTATTGCATTGTAGCTGAGCTTTCTGCTTTCTGGATCAACATCATAAGGCGTTGGCATACCACATTCTAATAATGCTTTTGCTACCTCAGTAAAATCTGCTCCAGGTTTCTCCCGCGTAGCTATCTCTCCTGGAGGAGTTTTATTAAACTGGCACCCAGCTATACTCAATAGAGTTATCGCGCTTAATAATTTTAGAGTTTGTTTCATTTTTACTCCATGATTTAATTCAAGGCTTTTGTTCTAAATGAGATGTGTCATAAAACTTTTGGCATTTATAACCCACATCTCCAAGACAAGTATGGAAGCTTATGGGATTCATGATCACTCTCCACCATTCTTTCCAAACGTTACTACCAGCAGGTATCGTCTCGTAGGTATAGCCATTACCGCCAATAATTCTGCTTACAAAGTCAAATCTATTCCCATCAAAACCAATAATGGTTTGTTTGCCATCACTCACATAACCTAACAGACCGTATGCAACTAAAACATTAGAGGCTGGTCCATAGAAATTGATATTCGTGTTATCGGCTATCCCGCGAACACCTTCTTGTTTGAAAGAATTCAGCATATTCCCCAATGTCATTGTCCCGCGGCTATGTCCATAAAGTTCCAACCCTGTAATACCATGGCTATACACCAAATCTTTTGCTTCTTGTGTGGAATTGGTCAAACCCCAAAAGTTATTTTCCATAAACTTCTGATAACCCGCGACCAAAAGTTCTGAGATAGCAGAATCAGCTTCTGGGAACACAACAAAATAAAGCGGATTATTTTTATCCTTCGCATGTTGCTCTGTATAAACAGCGGCTTCCTCTGGTGGAGTAAAGATGCCATTAAAGGATACATGCACCTTGCCATCAGAACCTTCTTGCAAATGCTGCTTTTCTTCATCCGTTAAATAATGAAAGAGAGGGAACAATCCCGCCATTCCAAGCAAATGCAAAAATAGTGGGATTGTTGATCGTCACTAACAGCAAGACTTAAGGTTTGCATTCAGGTGCGTTTTTATATTTTTTACAAAAAGGGCTGTTTAAGCGCTTCTTGACACTGCGCCTCGGGATGACAGCGCCCGGACGACAAATGGGCAAGTTTTCGGCTCTAAAAGTATAACATGGCCCACCCGCTCTTGCTACCTCTTCATCTTTATAGCGGAAACCTGATTGAAGCATGCAAGCATAAGTTGTTGCTTTTGCATTGACGCTCTGCTTTCTGTTTTCTGGATCGACATCATAAGGAGTTGGCATACCACATTCTAATAATGCTTTTCCTATTTCAGTAAAATCTGCTCCTGGCTTTTCCCAAGCACTCAAATACCCTCCAGGAGTTTTATTAAACTGACATCCAGCGATACTTAACAGAACTATTATACTCAATAATTTTAAGCTTTGTTTCATTTTTTCCTCCTTAAAGGGACTTGTACTCGATTGAATGAGCCATGAACATACCGACATGCTTGGCTCGCATCTCCAAGGCAAGTATGGGGATTTATGGGATTTGTAGCCACTCTCTACCATTCTATCCAAACGTTACTGCCAGCAGGTATCGTCTCGTAGGTATAGCCATTACCGCTAATAATTCTGCTTACAAAGTCAAATCTATTCCCATCAAAACCTGTTTCACGCGTCTGTGAATGGCTGCTATGATAGTCTGTCATGCCAACAATCGTCATACTTTCTCCCATTACATTGATATCTTGACCGGAAATCAGATGAGAAGCAATAATCGTAGCATCTCATTGTACATCCATATCAACATTGCCTGTTGCCTCAAGGATAGAGAGAATTGTTGTTGTGTGTGTTTCAGAGCTATTGGAAGATTTCTCGTGTAAAAAGCCATTTTCCGATGATTGTTTTTGCTAGTCGTAGTGTTCTTGAGCGCCTTTTATGGTAATATTGAATAATTTTGCACCGAAATACAGTTGCGGAGTGCATTTTGTCCGCCTCCACTTGTAATAAAAATTACTCTTGTATCAATATTAAAAAAATAAGTTTGATCCTTCCTCTTGTGAGAACAATAACAATAAGAATCGTAAAACTGTCACACGTTCATTGTTCTCTTTAATTTACTCTTCTATGAGATTTTATTGTAATACCTTGCTGCTGTTTATTAAAGTTTTTGTAAAAACAATGATACAATGCCTCATGTAACTTTGTTATCCACTATTTCTACCAACGCCAATCCTCTTTGAGAAAAAATACATAAAGAACTTTATCTTCGCTTCTAAAAGCAATAGTAATTTTCTAAACAACAAAATTTAAACAACCAATTTTTTAAAGAGCTTAAAAAACAATTCTTACAATAACTTCTCTTGTGAAACAGAACTTCATTAATACGTTTAGAAAAAGATATCTGCCTATAATCATGTATCTGGTAAAATCTATTTGCACTGTTAGGCATTTTAACCTGAAAGACTTATATTGATGGCACAGCTCACCATCAAAAAAACGCCTAATATTTATATGATTTTGTCGTTACCGTAAGCAATGGCTCACAAAAACTTCCAAAGCAAAATAATAACGAGCAGATTTTTTCAATCTAGATTGTTCTAACCTTTAGAGAAAACAATCAAACACCTGTTCTCCTGATGACATCAGCTATTTGTTTTGAGTTTTTTCTCTATTCACATTTTATTGCTGTTTCTTTTGCTAGAAATAACAAGACCTCTTTTTATCTATATAGATAATTGATTTTATATATCTTTTTAAAAGTACGGGATACGTGGATAAAAGTTAGGGAATAGGATTTTTAACATTTCTCTATAAAGCACGCTTCGCACAATGTTTCTAATGTTTCTTTGAAGTCTGCTAACGCTTCTTGATGTAAGCCATCTAAAAGTCTCATAAACGCAACAACAGTTTCACGTTGCAACGGAGTAGAAGGCTTTATGATGATGCTTTTTCGATAAGAATAGGCTTCTTTTTTTAAGAGAGAAGCCATAGCTTTATCTAAACCATAAAGCTCTATGATCTTTTCCTCCAGTCCTACAGGAACAGATTTTTTGCCAATCTCGACAGAAGATAAAA
>NZ_JBHIRH010000016.1:0-41529 GCF_042196945.1 Bartonella sp. AA81SXKL
TTAGCAGACTTCAAAGAAACATTAGAAACATTGTGCGAAGCGTGCTTTATAGAGAAATGTTAAAAATCCTATTCCCTTAACTTTATTAAGGTATCCCTCACTTAAAAAAACATATGTAAAATCAATAAATTATTGTTGATATAAAATGCAATGGTGGGCGTGACAGGGATTGAACCTGTGACCCCTACGATGTCAACGTAGTGCTCTCCCGCTGAGCTACACGCCCATTCATTGATGTTGCATACACCATATAGAATGCCAAACGTCAATGCCTAATTTTATTTTCTCTTTCAACAGATGCAAATAACTTTAAAAAATACTTTTTAAGCAGCGATAAGGATCTTTTCAACTTCATTGACGAGTTCACGTAAGTGAAATGGCTTAGAGAGAACCTTTGCATCAGGAGGGGCATCACTATTTGAATTGAGTGCTACCGCTGCAAAACCCGTAATGAACATTACTCGTAAATCGGGGTCAATCTCAGTCGCACGTCGTGCAAGTTCGATTCCGTCCATCTCTGGCATCACAATATCAGTCAGGAGAAGGGAAAATGGCTCTTCTTGTAAACGTTCATATGCGCTAATACCATTATCGAAATCGGCGACTTCGTAGCCTGCACGTTCTAGGGCTTTTACGAGAAAGCGACGCATATCGTTATCATCTTCTGCGAGCAGGATTCGTTTCATGATTATATTCCAATGGCTCCATTTGTCAGAGTTTTGCCGCATCAATTATACAATATAGAGTATTTATAAAAAAGATGGTAAAATGCTCATAATTGAAATGAATGGCAAAATGGTTAATTCTTACATTCTGATTCAAAATACAGCATATTCGTTGTGAGTTGGTTAAATTCGAAATATATGTGATTTTGAAAAAAGAAGGGGTTCTCTAAAACTACTAAGATGATTCATTACTATCTTTTCTTTTAAAGTTACTGATTATTATCAGAATTCCATTAAAAAACTTATGAAAACCGTTATTGTAGGGTTTTCATATATCGAGAAATTAGAAGAATATTATGTTAATTTATTGTTTTTAAAAAGTTCTCCTAAGAAATAGAAATTTTATAGTTATTTGTTTTTATAGAGATTTGTAATAAATATTATAAATGCGCTTTATTTCCATTTTTTTCTTAAATAGATGAAAACTATTGTTTTCCTAGATATAATATTAAATTATCACTTAATAAAAGATCAAAAATATTATTTTGATGCTTTATTTGTAAATATGTATCATGTTATATTAAGATATATTTATTATTTTTATTTATATAAATAGTTTTTTTATTAAGTTATTTTTTATGATGTAAAATAATATTATTTAATGTAATGATATACTTTGTATATTAGTTTTTTATTAGAATGCGTGGTGAATATTTAGGTCATGGCTTGCCTGTAAAGGCTAGAAAACGAATCATATGAGTGGTTGGAAAGAAAAATCTATTATATTTATAAAGTGTTTGTAGATCCAATGCTCGTAGAAATTTTCTTTTTTGATGGGGTGGAGCGGAAATTAAGGTTTAGTGTTATTTTACAGATACATTATCGGGAATAAAGGCATCAAATGCAGCCCAAAATTGTTTTTTATAATCTTCGTTAACCATAATTGTATCCAGTTCAGCGCCTGTAATAGTAATACTTTCTGTTAGACGTGTGTGTTGGCATAATTGCCGCACTTCAATGTTGTTTGCAATATTGTTTTGATTGGCAAGAATAAAGAGTGTTGGGATTCGTAAATTTCCATGAAGTACATTTCTCTTCATAGAATCAATCGCATTAAATACTGAAGCCATCCATTGGGATGTTGGGGGCTTAATGGAAGGGAGCGGCACTTTATGTATGTGTCCCAATTGTATATTTTTTTGTTTTGTCTTGTTTAATTTTTTCCCATCGTTCACTGATATAAAGCCAAGACCTATATCAGAAAGAAATTGTGTTAATTTATGTTGAAAACTATTCGTTTTATTGCCGAATGGAGCAAAAAGAGGAGAAACACAGAGCAATCTATTAAACTGATGATTAATGAGATCTAATCCGCTAAGTGCTATCAATCCACCTATGCCATAGGTGAGCATAGAGTAAGGCGGCGGACAATTAGGATAAACAATATTTTTAAGAAATTTATATAAGTCATTAATATCATTATTTATATCAAAACAATGATATCGTCTTTGTTTTCTTATCTTGAAGGATATTTTTTTTTGATCAAAGCAGTCAAATATTGCTGTATGAAAACCGCGTTTAGAAATTTCATTTATTAATAAAAAATATTTTTCTAAAGTATTTGCGTAGCTTTTGAGAATAACAATTGTTCCCTTAGATTTTTTCACCTCAGGATATGTTATAGCAAAACGAATTTCGTGATCTATTGCTATTTTAAGAGTATCATGATGGATATTAAGAGAAGTGGAACCCCAGTCTATGGGATAAAGAGGTGTTTCCAATTGAAATCCTTTTTACAGTGTATTTGCCGTTTAGTGCTTTGATATTTATGTAATGAAGAAAGAGGATTAAAAAAGGGGTATATTGCTTTTTAGATAGTTTTTATCAATTTAGGTCCCAAAGAGTTGAAATAAAGAAAAACGATTACTAGATAATATAGTGCGGTTGCCATGATGGGGCCGCAGGTTCACAAGTAAGTTTGCCATGTGGGAACTTTGTGAATTAATTATAAATTATAGTCGCTCTAGAGGAGGGCAATATTATGCGTCAAGTAGATTTTTCACCATTTTATCGTTCCACAGTAGGTTTTGATCATCTTTTTAACTGGTTTGATTCTAGAACACAACCAGACGAAGTTTCTTCTTATCCCCCTTATAATATCGAGCGTTTAACTGAAGATTCTTATAGAATTTCTATGGCTGTTGCTGGTTTTTCTCAAGATGAAATTGATATTGAAACGCATTGTAACCAGCTGATCGTTAAGGGAGACAGAAAGTCTAAAAATGATGATGAAGAGCGAGAATTCCTTTATCGAGGTATTGCTTCGCGTGCTTTTGAACGGCGTTTTCATTTGGCTGATCATGTTAAGGTTATTGGGGCAGAACTTGGAGATGGGCTTCTTCATATTCAGCTTAAAAGGGAAATGCCAGCTGAATTAAAACCCAAAAAGATAACCGTACAGATGTCACCATCCATTACAAAAAATGATAACAGCGACATTATCGTGTAAAGAAAATTTAGAAAATATGAGATCGAATAATTATAAATTTTTCTGAAGAATAAAAAACGCGAGGCAAAAGGTCTCGCGTTTCGTATGTGTTTTCCTAAGAACGAAGCGCATTTTAATAAAACAGCTTATCTCGAATTTATGATAAAATATCATTGCACATTATTCTACGTTGAAGAAAAAGTTCATGTGTGTGCAATTGAAATGCATAATAATTCACTTTTTAAGTAAGCTTGTTTTATAGCATTTTAAAAATGGTCGGAGCGGCGGGATTTGAACCCACGACCCCTTGACCCCCAGTCAAGTGCGCTACCAAGCTGCGCTACGCTCCGAATTCGTGTAAAACGATTAAATGACTGTTTCTTTAAAGGCAAGAGAAAAAATAAACAGAATAAAATCTAAAATGCTTTTGCACTTAGAGCTTTTGAAAGTAAAAATTTTGGACATCAATATTTTGTTGTTAATTCAAGATAAATAACGAATTTGTAAAATTCTTTGTGATCATTAAATTTTTAGCTTTATAGTTAATAGATGTATGCATTTAATTACTTTTGAGATTGTGAGGAGGGGGGTAAGATTGGTGATTTTAGGGGTATGAATTGGAGCAAATGAGTGCGGAAGGTATATTGTTTTCTTACCTAATCGTTACTTTTCTAAAAAGATAAGGATTTTCAAAAGAAGAAGGAGTGAATGTATGGTTTTGAAAAGTTTCGTTTTTTAGAGTTTTATAGATGAGGTATTTTGCATTTTATGTGGATAAAAAATTGTAAGTTCTGGATTGTATAATTACAAATCTCGTTTTACGGGTATGTATTTTTATCCAAATAAACAAGGTCAGAATGCTTTAATTTATGTTTCGTTTTTTTCTAAAAGATCAGATAAAATATTATAGAGGAAAAACTTTCAAAGTGTCTATTGAACTAAGAAAAGAGTAAACTATGAGCCGTTTTTCGGTAATAAATTTGACGCAAGCAGCAGTGGATCGTGTTAAAGCGATTATGGATGCAAAAGATGCACAGGGTATTCTTGTTGGTATCAAAAAAGGTGGTTGTGCAGGGATGGAGTATACAATTACTCTTGTCAAAGAAAAGGGGATAGATGCGGATGTTGTTGAAGTGAATGGTGCCCGTGTTTTTGTAGCACATGATGCGGTATTATTTTTATTAGGGACGCAGATGGATTATGAAGTGACAATGTTGCGGTCTGGTTTTGTTTTTAAAAATCCTAATCAAGTTTCAGCATGCGGGTGTGGCGAATCGGTGGAACTTCGTCCTGCTACGCAGGATCAATATAAAACAAATTGAGCTGAGCTAAATTATAATTTAGTAATTTTAGAGGGGCTTGTTCTTTTAGGTAGAAGAAATCTACTATTTTTTATCGTTCATTTTTAGCTTGTTTCCAAAGTGCTTCCATTTCATTCAAGGATGCGTCAGTGAGTGTTTTAGATTGAGTGGATAGCTTTTCTTCAATATAGGCGAAACGATTTCGAAATTTTATATTCGTTTTTTTTAATGCTTTTTGTGAATCAATCGCTAAGTGGCGCGCGAGATTAAGAAGTATAAAGTAGAGATCTCCAAACTCTGCTTCTATTTCTGAGTTTTGTTTACTTTTGATGGCTTCTTTGAGCTCTTCCAGTTCTTCTTCTATTTTTTCAAAAACTTTATCACTTTTTTGCCAATCAAAACCTACTTTAGCTGCTGCTTCTTGTAAAGCAAGTGCCTCTTGGTTTGCTGGCTGGATTTGTTTTACTGTTGCGAGTATGCTTGTGGAGGAATTGTTGTTTTTTTCTTCGCACATTCTTTTTTGTTCAACCTGTTCTCTTTTTTTTATATATTCCCACTCCTCTTTTATAAATCCTCGTTTTTTTTGCACGGCATTTCCAAAAACATGAGGATGGCGTCGAATCATTTTTTCCGTGATTGCATAAACAACATCTTCAAAAGTAAAGCTGCCTTCTTCTTGTGCTATGGTAGCATGATAGACAACTTGTAAAAGAAGATCCCCAAGTTCTTCACAGAGATCCTTTCGATTTTTTCGTTCAATGGCATCGATGACTTCGTAAACTTCTTCGAGCATATAGGGTATGAGAGATTCAAAAGTTTGTTTTTTATGCCAGATACAACCATTATCAGAGTTTCGTAATGCAGTGATAATTGTAGTGAGATCTCTGATATCTTTTGAGGCTAACATTTTGCACTTCCTTTGTAAGCAATAGAGTTTATGTTAGATGTCCCAACGTCTATGTAACCACATCCATTGTCCAGGATATTCACGGACCCAAGATTCAACAATATCATTTAATTTTTGCGTAGAAGCAGCTATATCGATATCATTTTTTTCATCACGTGGAAGTTCTACATGTTCATATAACTCTAAACGATGACGTCCACTAGGCAAACGAATACAACGTGCTGGATAAATATCACAGTCATATTGTCGAGCAAGTTTTATAATTAAGGGGTTTGTTTTAAGAGGTCTGTTAAAAAATGTTCCCATGATACCGCGGCGAAATTTTTGATCAACGAGCATACCAACATTTTCACCTTCTTCTAATTTGGCTGCTAATGCCCATGCTGCACCGGCCTTGGAGGGAACAAGATGTCCCATAGAAGTTTGTCGTGCTTTAAGGATTCGTTTGGCAACATAGGGATTATTGGGTGGTCTAAATAATACCGTAACATTAAGATCAAAACTTTGTGCACAAATAGGCAGAAGTTCAAAATTGCCAGTATGTGCGGTGAAAAAAATATGTGGTTTTTTTTCATTTTTTAATCGCTCAAATATTTCAATGCCTTTAACCTCAATGAAACCTGGCTCGTCTGCATGAGGATCAAAATCAAAAATTTTATCAAGAAAAATATATTCAGCTAGGAAACGTCCTATATTTTCCCACATTTCTATTGCAATCGCACGGAGTTCTTGCTCTGTTTTTTCTGGATATGCACTCCTAAGGTTTGCAAGTGTGATTTGATGACGATGTACAAGGGGACCAATTTTTTTTGCTAACCAAGCAAAAAAAGAAATTCCCATTTTGGCTGGAAAACATTTTAGAATAAATAAAGAACCAAAGAGTAGATATGCCCATAACAAGTAGGATATTTTTTTAGCTATAATTTTAATATGATATATGAGATTTTTAAGAGAAAGCTTCATCATGATTTAATCGATTTTAAGGATAATTTTACCAAAAACATCACGACTCTCCATTCGTTTTAAAGCTGTATCAATTTCATCCAGCCCAACAATTGTATCAATGACAGGGTGTACGGCTTTTTGTGCCATTTTTTGCATGGCATTTTTCATATTTTCCATACGGCAGCCAAATGAACCGAATATCTTAAGCTGTTGCTGGAATAATTGCATGAGATTTATTGGTGCTGAAACACCAGAGGTAGAACCGCAAGTCACTAAGCGTGCTCCTTTTTTCATACATAACAGAGAACCGTTCCATGTATCGACACCAACATGCTCAAAAACAACGTCAACACCTTTTTTTTGGGTTAATTTACGCACTACACCTTCAAAACGATCTTTACGATAATTAATCACATGATCTGCCCCAAGAGAGTGCGCTTTTGCAATTTTTTCATCTGAACCTACAGTTGTGATAACTGTACAGCCCATGTGTTTTGCAAGTTGAATGGCTGCAGAACCAATACCTGAGCCACCAGCCTGTACCAGGATTGTTTCTCCTGCTTGTAGTTTTGCGTTATCGAAAAGCATATGTTCTACGGTACCAAAAGTAATTGGAGCAACTGCTGCTTGCAATTCATCACATTGGGGAGGTGATGGAACTAATAAACGTGCTGGCAAATTGACAAGCTCACACGCAAATCCATCAAGGTGAAAACCATAGACTCCCTTTACATTACTGCAAAGATTATCCCGCCCTTCATGACAAGCTTGGCATACTCCGCAGGTTTGTGCACCATAAATTGAGACAATCTGTCCAAGTTGGAGATGTTCAACGCCATCTCCTATTTGTATAACCTCACCAGAGGCTTCTGCACCAATGATGAGTGGCATTTTTCTTTTCGCAAAAGCCATGCCACGCCATCCCCATACATCAATATGATTAAGAGCAACGGCTTTTATCCGCACAGTTACTTCACCTATACTAGGTGAAAATGGCGGGGAAATATTGCTGATTTCAAGCCGACGATCATCGAAGAGTTGCAGTGCACGCATTATCATCCCCCTTAAATATATTATTGGTTAGCGTTATAAAATTTTATTATTAAAGGATTATCCTTTATATGCAGTGATAACAAGACTCATATTTTGACCACCAAATCCAAATGAGTTTGACAAAACCGCATTGACACAGGACTTACGGCTATGATGAGGAACAACATCTAAAGGGATAGTAGGGTCAGGATTATCATAATTTATTGTCGGTGGAAGTATTCCCGATTGAATGGTTAAAAGCGAAAAAACCGCTTCTATTGCACCAGCTGCAGTTAATGTATGCCCAATCATTGATTTATTAGAAGAGACAGGAATATGCTCTAAAAGATCACCGAATACTGTTGATAATGCAAGATATTCCATTTTCTCATTTTCAGGTGTTGAAGTTCCGTGGGCATTAATATAGTCAATTTCATTGATGGTTATTTTTGCATCGTCTAAAGCTTTGCGAACGGATTCAATTGCTGGTGATGCATCGGGTTTTGAACGTGTACGGTGAAAGTCATCGGCGGTTTCTCCACAGCCAGCTAAAATTCCTAAAACTGTAGCATTACGGTTTAATGCGCTTTGAAGAGATTCAAGAACAAGAGCGCCTGAGCCTTCTGCCATAACAAAACCATCTCGATCACGGCTAAAGGGTTTTGCTGCTTTTTCTGGAGGCTCATTCTGAGTTGAAAGAGCAGATAGTAGCGAAAAACGAATAAGAGATTCTGCTGAAACTGATCCATCTGTCGCAATTATGAGAGCTCTATTTGTCTCTCTCCGTCTAATAGACTCAACACCTAATTGAATTGCTGTTGCACCAGATGCACAGGCAGTGGAAAGTGTAACAGGAAGTCCTTTTGTGCCAAATGTTTTTTGAAGTTTTTCTGCAATTGCACCAAATTGTGTGGATTCAAAAAGCGTCTCATGGAGTTTATCTTTACAGACTTTAAGAAGATGTGCATAAGAAGGCTCATTATTGAATTCTTCCTCTTGATCAAGACTAAAACGTGCTTTCCATTCAAGTTCAACAGGAGGAGCAGCTAGAAAGAGTGGTCCATTAAAATTTTTTTTATCAATAGTAGCTTGTTCTAAAGCTTCTTCAGCAGAAAGATGTGCAAGCTTCTCAGAGAGAGCTGAAGCACCAAGTGTACTTTCTTTAAGAAAATCAATTGTTCCAGCAATATATGTATTTAATCCCTCAACGGGAAAACGTGTTATTTTGTGGATACCACTTACACCGCTAGTTAATTTTTGCCAATTTTCATGTTTCCCTTGTCCCAGTGATGTGACAATGCCTGCACCAGTTATTGCTACAAGTGGACGCCCAAAATGATCATGATATTTCACTATAGAAATTCCCCTTCAAACAGCAGTAAGACGCACAATACCTTCAGCTCTTTTTATACCAATCGTTGTAACAAATATTTCACGTACTTCTTTAGAAAAAGGTTTTTCATGAGGACTTAACACTGGAAAACCGCGTTTTTTTTCAATTGAAAGTGCTGCAAGAGCTAGAGCTAGAGGAAATTGTGCTTCCCGCATATAACCAAATAATGTTGTAATGCCACGGTAAAATAGATCAGCATTATCAAGAGCATTTTGTTCTGCTTTTGTTGCTTCGTGAGCTCCTGAGGCTGCTGAAATGGCTAAGGCAGATTTAGCGCCCGCAGTTTTTAACATTGTTGCAATTGAATCTCTAAGTGGAATTTTGGTTCTATCTGTTTGGTCTGTAATAATTTGGCTAATTTCAGCATAAGCACGTGCGTTGCGTTTTTTGGCATGTTCTCCACTTTCAATAACTAGGAAGATCCCACCAGAACCTGCTATGACACCGCCGCCTGGATAGATTCCACGATCCCACACTGGGCTCCATCCATTATGGGTTAAAAGACCACCAAGCTCATGCGCCAACAACATATCATAACTTTGTGCATTATAGGAACTTCCTACAAGAGCATGGGTACTTTGACCTGATTTAATACGAGCTACAGCAATTTGAAGTGCAGAAAGACCACTGCCTTCTTCTCCCATAAATGTACGAGATGATCCAGTGACTTTATGAACAATTGAAATGTTTCCTGCCAAAAGGTTTGAAAGTTGTGCCAAAAATAATGTTGGACGAAGTTCAGTTGAAAGAGCAACATTTAACATAGAAGCATGATCGGCAACTGCGCGCGCTTTAGAAAGAATCTGTGTATCAACAGTAATATCACGTTCTCCCCCACTTGCCGCTACGATCATATCCATTGTTGAAGTGAGTTGTTCATTATTTTTTATGCCGGCATCATCAAGAGCAAGACCAGCCGCATAGGTACCAAGACGCTGCCATGTTCCCATTTGCCGTTGATCACTTTTTTTAGGAATTTGTAAACTCCAATCAATTTCGGGCAATTTATGAACCGTGTAAGGTGAAAAAGTTGTATAATCTAGGTTTGGTGTACGGATTGGATCATTTAAGAGATTCCAATGTTGATCAGTTCCTGCCCCCAGAGAGCTTATGAGACCTATACCAGTAATGAATACAGATTGATCAAGCATGGCGAAAAAACTACTCCGCCTGTTTTAAGGCAACGAGATCATCAATTTTTGCACAAAGGTTTTTAAGAACAAAGTATTCTTCTGTTGCAACGGTACCTTCGTTGACTTCTTGTGTCCATTGTTCTAGAGGGACTTTTATTCCGAAAGCTTTATCAATAGCGAAAACAATATCAAGAAAATCAAGACTGTCGATTCCTAAATCGTCAATTGTATGACTCTCAGGTGTAATTGTATTGCGATCAATTTCACTGATTTCTGCAATGATATCAGCAACTTTATCAAACGTGGAAGGCAATGTACGGATTCCTTATTATAGAGTTAGTAAATTCAAAATACATTTAATATTGTTCTTCTAGCCTTTTTTCTCTTTAAAAAAAAGACTTAATCCAGAATATAGCTGTCTTTATCTATAGAGAAAAGAGGTTTACAGTACATGAAATACTATATCTCAATATTTAAAAAACTTTGAAATTTTATTGCGCATTTATTTTACAAGACTATTTTTTC
The DNA here is from genome assembly GCF_042196945.1 of Bartonella sp. AA81SXKL. Lineage (NCBI taxonomy): Bacteria > Pseudomonadati > Pseudomonadota > Alphaproteobacteria > Hyphomicrobiales > Bartonellaceae > Bartonella > Bartonella sp. AA81SXKL. The sequence goes on from NZ_JBHIRH010000016.1 coordinate 10,390, forward strand.
TATTGGCAGCAAGGACAGCAAGGGCTGTTATATTAACAACTCCCCGGGAAGTTACTGAAGGCGTTAAGATATGGGCGGGACGTGCTGCCCCGATTAGAATAGGACCAACATGGAGTGCATTTGTGAGGCTTTTAACAGTGTTGAGCGTGATATTGGCTGAATCAAGTGTTGGAAAGACAAGCAAATTAGCTTCACTTTTAAGACGAGAATTAGGAAAAACACGATCACGAAAAACTTTGGAAAGGGCAGCATCAGCATGCATTTCACCATCTGCTTCTAAATCAGGGTGTAATTTGGCAAGAATTTCTGTTGCACGTCGCATTTTACGCGCACTTTCTGTGTTTTTAGAACCAAAGTTTGAGTGTGATAATAAGGCTGCTTTTGGTGTTATTCCAAATGCTTCAACTTCTTGAGCTGCCAACACAGTCATTTCAGCGATTTCTTCTGCAGAAGGATTTTCATTGACGTAAGTATCTGTGAGGAAAAGAGTACGTTGTTGAGAGATAAGCAAACTCATAGCAGAAAAACGGTGAACATGAGGATCAAGACCGATAATTTGTTCAATCAATTCAAGTTGACGTTCAAAGCGTCCTTCTAAGCCGCAAATCATTGCATCTGCTTCTTCACGCATAACGGCAAGGGCAGCAATAGCCGTTGTTGATGTTCTCACTACTGTTTTTGCCATTTCAGGCGTAACACCACGCCTCCCTGTATAATGAAAAAATAAATTAACATAATCACGAAAACGTGGATCATCTTCAGGGTTTGTTAATTCAAAATCTATACCAGGACGAATTCTTAAACCAAAGCGTTTTAATCTTGCTTCTACGACATGTGGACGGCCGATAAGGAGGGGCGTTGCTGTTTGTTCTTCAATGACAACTTGTGCTGCACGAAGGACGCGTTCATCTTCACCATTGGCATAGATGACGCGTTTACGTTTTGCTGTTTTTGCTGCAGCAAAAACAGGTTTCATTGTTAAACCAGAAAGAAAGACAAATCGATTGAGGATATCATAGTAGGCCTCCATATCTTCAATGGGACGAATGGCGACACCAGTTGTCATTGCTGCTTTAGCAACAGCGGGAGCAATACGCAGTATTAAACGCGGATCAAAAGGAGAGGGGATCAGATAGTCTGGTCCAAAATTGGGTGGTTCTTTCGAGTATGCACGTGCTACAACATCTGAAGTTTCTTCACGTGCAAGGGCAGCAATCGCATGAACAGCGGCCATTTTCATTTCTTCATTAATTGCACTAGCACCTACGTCTAATGCACCACGGAAGATATAGGGAAAACAAAGGACATTATTAACTTGATTGGGATAATCAGAGCGTCCTGTGCAGATCATTGCATCTGGTCGTATAGAGCGTGCTTCTTCAGGCATAATTTCTGGTACTGGATTAGCCAGTGCTAAAATGAGTGGATTTTGAGCCATTCTTTTAAGATATTCAGGCTTTAAAACACCACCCGCAGATAGGCCTAGAAAAATATCCGCATCATCAATAATATCAGATAAAGTTCGTGCGTCCGTTTTTTGTGCGTAATTGATTTTCCAACGATCCATAAGGGTCTTGCGACCTTCATAAACAACTCCCTCTAAGTCACTAAGCCAAATATTTTCAACTTTTGCCCCAAGACGAACCAAAAGATTAAGGCAAGCGAGGGCAGCAGCACCTGCACCTGAGGTAACTATTTTTGCATTTTCAATTTTTTTTCCTGAAAGATTTAAGGCATTTAATACAGCCGCAGAAACGATAATGGCAGTTCCATGTTGGTCATCATGAAAAACTGGAATTTTCATTTTAGCACGAAGTTTTTCTTCGATGTCAAAACATTCAGGAGCCTTAATGTCTTCAAGATTAATACCACCAAATGTAGGTTCTAAGGTCGATATTGTTTGTACCATTTGTTCTATATCGGATGCATCAATTTCAATATCAAAAACATCAATATTCGCAAATTTTTTAAATAAAACGGCCTTGCCTTCCATAACTGGCTTGGAAGCGAGTGGACCAATGTTCCCTAAACCAAGAACAGCAGTTCCATTGGATATAACAGCGACTAAATTAGCACGGGAGGTATATTGAGCAGCAAGATTGGGATCTTCATGAATCGCAAGACATGGTGCTGCAACGCCTGGAGAATAAGCAAGAGCTAAATCACGTTGATTATCAAGAGGTTTTGTTGCTTGTATTTCCAATTTTCCAGGTTTTGGGTGTTGGTGATAAAAAAGTGCGGCACTGTCAAGTTCAGCTTTTGGTGAACTGAAATCACTATTTTGTTCTCTAGACATTTTTATGATATCCAAGTTAGCGTATGTGTATATGAGATGTTCCATCTACGATAAGGTTTTGTCCACTAATAAATCCTCATTTCTCTGAATATCAAAATGTATGAGTATGAGAAAACTCTTCTGGATCGTAAAACCAGTTTGATAATTCTTTTTGTTTGTGTGCATGAATAATTTCATTGATAGCAGCACGATTAGTTTTTTCTTTCCTTAATAAAACCCGTAAAAATTGATTAGTCTACAAACGAATAAAATATTACTAATAATTACATTACCAAGCCATTATTTTTTTTGCAATGCTTACAACTTAAGGAAAGAAAAGAAGAGTGCTTTCTATTAACTTCATCTTCTTTATTTAAATTTCTATAGGGAGGTAGAAGAAATTTTAAATAACAATTTGCAATTTATAAATTATTTTTGCAGCTATTTAAAAGGAAATTGGAACTTTAAAAATGGGAGTTGTTTTATTTATTATTCAATTGAACTCTTAATAATGCGAACTTTATAATTTATAATGAATCATCTCGTATGTTGAATGAGAAATTTGAATACAATAAGATTCTTTTAGCTCAAATTCACCTAATATAATAAAAAATATTTACTTAGATAATTCAACGAGAGTAATATGTGGATAAAAAACATTAAAAAAAATAAATAGAAGTGTTTCTATGAGCTATTTTAATACAAAAGCATGAATTTTTTTCACAATTAATAAAAATAATTATTACCGATTTTGTACCTTTATGAAACTATGAAAAATAAAGGAGTTAAGAAAAAGATAAGGAAATAGAAGACATGCTTTATCATTCTTAGAATGATACGTTGTTTGATAAGCCATTACGCTTCTTTAGGGTTATTGCTTAGGATGTCAAAGAAAACCGCATGCCAATTATCCCAACCTTTGAAGTACAAAGCTACAGTTGAAAAAAAAGCATTCTATGATGAGCCATTAAAACAACTGGAGAGAGAAAGTGGAAAAATATCTTTTTCCACTTTCTTATTTGTTATTGGATTCGACCACTTGCATGAGCAAGCATAGTATAAACTTTTCCGGTATCTGATATCAAGTACTTGCGAACTGAGTTGGAAGAGCCAGAACTGCGCGATATATCACGTAAGAGCTTTTCGAAATCCGTAACATATTGATTCACTGAACGTTTAAACCCAAAATCGCTCATATATTTTTTCTTAATCATTTCAAATATTTTTTGTCCATTTAAGGTATAAAGGCGTTCTGTTACGATGTTTTTTTGTCCACGTTGATAATGATCCCATAGCTCAACAATGGCATTGTGATTAATAGCTTGCACTATACCAGAAGCTAATGAATTAAGAGAGCAGTTTGCAGGAGATGGTTTTGTTTGCACTGATGTTAAAACATCATCACTAGGGGGAGCATCATAAAATGTTTCTTCACGTGAAGCTCTTTCTAAGAGATTTGATACCCATTTATTTGGTCTTTTTTTGCTTTGATCTTGTTGCAAAATAGGCTTAGGTGGCACAATCTTTTTAACAGACTCAGTGGAACTGTCACTTTTTTGATTAAACATTGATGATGTAGGAAATGCTGATATTAGCTGTTTTTGTGCGCTCTTTTGATCATTTTGTATAACACTGACTAAATCTTGTAACGCTGTAATCTGTTCATTCAAAGCTGTGCGAATTGTTTGCGTTGTTTCTTTTGTTTTTTCTGGAAGTTTTTTTACATTTTCATTGATATCATTATTAATCTTTGAAAGCTCTAAACGAACTTCATCAGCGGAGCGACGTATATCTTCTGCTGCTTCTGAAAAACGCGTTGATGCTTCACTAACAAGCTTATTAAGTGATTGTTGGAATGAATTTGTGGAGTTACGCGCATTCTTATCAGAGCGTTCAAGTGCTAAGTTGAAGATTTTTTCATAATGCCCAATCATTTGATTAATTTCATGAGACTTTGAAACAAGAGCATCGCTTAATACAGAAAGCGTATTATGTTTTTCTTCAAGTGTTGCACTAAGTGAATTTTCAGACTGTTCAAGAACATGAATAGTTTGGGAAAGTGTCTTTGCATGTTCACCAAAACTACTCGTTATATGATTAATTTGTTCAAAGGTACTCTTTGAAAGTCCTTGCAGAATTTCAACATTAGTATTGAGCGCTTGATTTGAGGCTGACAAACGCTCTGCTACTTGGTCCGTGTTGCGGAAAAAATTATTCGTACTCTCATTAAACTGCCCATCAATATTTTGAACAGCCGATAATAAAACATTACTATTTTCCTGAAAATTGTAAATTGATTGATTCAACTGTGTTAAGATGGATGAGACATTATTAACAAGCTCTTCCTTCATAATCGTTATTGTTTGAAGTGTTTCAGAGTTAGCTTTGGTTAAGCTATTCACTAAAGATTCATTATGTGCATAAATTCTTTGTTCAGCATTTTGTGTGGAAAGAGAGAGTTGTTCACCGATATGCTGTGTTAAAGAATCAATTGATTCTGTCGTATTTTGCGCTGCTTGATTTAAGTGATTTGTAAGCTCTGTTATTTTTCCAACATGTTCTGAAATTTGTGTTGTTGTTTGATTTCCAGCATCTTCCAGACGGCTCGTTACATCAGAGAGTTGATATCCTAAATTATTTTTAAGATTTTGCATAGAGTGATGAAGAACATCACAGCGTTCATTAAGAACTTGTTCTATTGCTGTTGTTGATGTGTGAATAGTTTCATTCAATAATGCTTGTGCATTATGACTGGCTGTTGCGAAAGCTTCGACAGTATGCGCTGTTTGTTCAGACAGAACTGACAGAACTTTTTCACTGGTATCATAAACAGTTTTTTTGACATTTGATACAATGCGATTGCCTGATTCTGAGAGAATATTTTCTGCTTGTGCAGTAACATTTGTAACAGATGAAAGAATTTGTTCACTCGTAGAAGAAAGAATATCAGAAGCTTTTATAATCTTATTATGCAGGTTATCTGTCACTGTATTAACAGAGTCTTCTAAGGTTACACGCATATTGTCAACACTGCTTTCCAGCGCTTGTTGAATTATCTGACTTTGCTCATTATTAATCATGAGAGACGTTTTTAATGTGTCAGAACGTTCCTCAATAACAGATGTTTGCATATCAATGGCTTCACAGATTTGGCTAAATTTTTCAGATAATGTTTCCTCTAGCGTTGTTGTCCGTTCAAAAATTTTGTGTGCACGATCTTCTAGATCTGTATCGAATGATTCCATACGTGTTTCAAGGGTTTCAAAGAAAACACCACTCGATTGAGAGAGCGTATTCTTTAAAATTTCGGCATGGCTTTCAAGGTTTTTGATATGATCTTGAACCGTTTCAGTAATGTTTTTATTATTGGCGACAATTGCACTCTCAACTAAATCTATTTGTTGTTTCAATGCAACATCGACACGTATATCACTTTTTGCAATGAGATTATGGATTGTTTCCATGCGTTGTTCAAGTGTGCGTGCTTGATCGGCAAGAACTTCATTGAGAGAAAAACTATTAATCGCTAAAGAGTCGCGCAGAGCATCGGCACGGATATCAATATTTCTCGCTTGTGCTTCTAAAGCATCTTGGGTTGTATTACAACTTTGTACAATGACATCTTGTAACTTTTCAGTGCATTGAATGATGTTTGTAATATGATTTTCAGCTTGTTTATCAACGACTTGAACATTGTCAGCCAAAACTTTTTCAATATGAGAAGTATTTTGGGATAAAACATCAATTTGATTTCTTAATGTATCCGCAATTTTATTCTTCTCGTTATCGAGCATGTCTGCCATAAGAGCTCGTTGATCAGAAAGTTGTACTTTAAAATCTTGTGAACGTTCTTGTATGATATCAACAATGGCATTGTCGACATATTGAATTTCTTCTCTCAGACTTTCTTTACTTTTATCAATTGCAGAAAGAATAGCTTCACGTCCATTTGTAAATGCATGGGTAATGTCTGCTGTTTTTTCTTGGAGGTTCTCATTTATTTTCAAGACATGAGCTTCCAAGAAGTTACCAAGTTTTTCAGCATTATCCTCTAAAGCCTGACTGCGTTCTATAAAGGAATCAATGATGGAATCACTATGTTCTTTAAGAGAAAGATCAACCGTTGCTAAACGTTGTTCAAAGGCTCCAATTGCTTGCGAGGTTACGTTATCAAATTTAGAAGAGAGTTTATGTGCTTGGTCGTCGAGCTTTAAGATCTTCTCATCAAAATTCTGTAGAGATTGATTATTACGATCAATAAGAGCTTTATCCAAGGCTTTAAACTTTTCATCGACAGCGTGCAAAGTTTGATCTGTTACTGCTTGTATATGTGTTGCAATTTTAGCAACATGTACTTCTGCTTTTTCAGCTGTTTCATTAAAAGTTTTTTCTATTTGTTTTTCATTATGATCAAATCGTTTTGCAAAGCCATCGAAGTTTTTTCCTAATTCATGAAAAAATTCCGTGTTTTTCTGCTGAATTTGTGTTGTTGTTTTGTTAAATTTTTCAACAAGCTGATTTGTTACGCCATCACCAGCATAGGAAAGTTTTTCAACGAGGTCTTCGCCTTGTTTTTGTAAAGTTTGAGAAAGGGTTTGTGCAAGCTTTTCAACATTGGTTACAATGTTAGAGGTAACCAAACCAAATTCATCACTCAGTTGTTCTTGGGTTCCTTTAATTGTTGATTGTACGCGATCTGCATGATTCAAAATGGCTATGCGTTCATTACTCAATTCTTTGATTAATGTGTGAATGCGTGATTCATTTTCAGCATAGGCTTGTTCTAGATTATGAACTTCACCTTGTATGATTGCTTCAAGTTCAACAGCACGTCCGAGGGTACGTTCAATACCTTCGTTCATTGCTGCTACTTCTTCACGAATGGTTTGCCCTATAGCAATAGCTTGTTTTTCAGATAGATGTTGTGGTTCACTAAGGCGCTGTGCAGCATTGGTCATAAGAAGCGCAATATTATGCAAGTCGTTTGAACGTTTTGTTAATTGAGCAACGCCCCAAGATATAAGGATAGGAATTGCTGTTCCGGCTGCTACAGCAAGTCCTGTTGGGGATGTAACAAAAGTGCTGATATTGGATAAGGAGCTGAGTCCGGTAGGTGCGAGCTTATGCGCAATAAAAGCTCCTCCCGTTGCCCATAAAGCACTAAGCGCTGTTGTATACCAGTAGACTCGAGAGGAAGAACGCTGCTTGAATGGTCCAAAATTTACAGGGGTTGTTATATCATCATTTGCGGGAAGAAGTTTTGTAGGCAATAATGTATTATGAACAGTTCCACCTGAAATATCAGGTGAAGGTTTTGGAGCAAAAAGCTGTTCAACAACGGATTTATCAATAACAGCTTCATCATGAATATTAGAAACAAAAGTTGACGTACCGTTTTCAGCAAAAAATTCTTCTTCTGCCATTGCAATTTTTTGAATCAGATCATCGACATTAACAACATTTTCAGAATTATTGGATGATATCGTTTCAAATCCTGTGTCATCGAAATCAAAGTTCATAGCTTTTGTGAGGGCTTCTTCAACTTCAACTTCAAATGTTTGCAATTTTGTTCTGCGTGCCATACTCGCCTCGTACTCTTACAGCCGGAAAAGGGATACGTCCTCTTCCACATAATTTCTACATACTAGCTGTTAATTATTTAGAAAGGAATATGCTTAGGGAAAAATTTTAAAAACTTATCAAGATAAAGTTAACGCGGTTTCTTATACCCTGTTTAAAAATGTTATAAAATATAGTGAAAACAATTTATTATTTAAATCTAACTAAAACAAAAATACTGTTTACAACTTGTGTTTATAGAAAGCTTTATAAGCCGGCAGTCTTTGAAATAAGGACTTTAATAGCGGTTATATATACAGTAAGGTGCAAATGCCTCTCTTTAATATCGATAATCGTTAATAAATGTTGTTGTCCGCTTACTTTTATTGATTCTAAACGAAGCAGATTCATCATCACATATAGTCTGTAATAGCTTAGGATGTATAAAAGTATGCCTTTGAATTGTAAGCTCATAAAAAAGTAAACGTGGAAAAATTTTTAATTTAATATAGCTTTTCGTAAGTTGTACTTTATTATTGTCTTAAAGAGCCGTTTTTTCTCTAATTTCAGTTGTTTGTTGCTGAATTTTTAAGCTTCTACGTTGACAATTGGATATTTTTCAGTCGATATGCATGCACGAATATTTTATGCAATCTAGATAAAGGTGTAAGAATAATGGCAGAGCGATCACAACACCTGCAAGATGTGTTTTTAAATACGGTGCGTAAGCAAAAAATTTCCCTTACAATTTTTCTTGTCAATGGCGTTAAACTCACGGGTATTGTAACTTCATTTGATAATTTTTGTGTTCTTTTGCGCCGAGATGGACACGCGCAATTAGTTTATAAGCATGCTATTTCTACGATTATGCCTGGACAGCCTGTACAGATGTTTGAGGGTGAAAGTCCTGAGTAAACATATCATTTTAAGATAGACCTCTTATCCCATTTAAAAGTACTTAGATTGCTATGATAAATGAAAATGAGAGATTAGGAGGGGTATTTTCGCAGAATACAGGACAGGTGCGCGCACTTGTTTTGATACCGATTTTTCAAGAAAATAGAAGTGAAAGCTCTTTGAGAGAGTGTTCTATATCTTCTCGTGTTAAAGAATCATTGGGGTTAGCACGTGCTATAAGGTTAGAAGTTGTTAATTATGAAACGATAAATATTGCAACGCCGCGCTCTGCGACTCTCTTTGGAAAAGGTAAAGTAGATGCGTTAACCTGTTATATAGATGAATATTCTATTGAGCTTGTGATTGTAGATCACTTTTTAACGCCAGTACAGCAGCGTAATTTAGAAAAATTGTGGAATTGCAAAGTTATCGATAGAACGGCTTTGATTCTTGAAATTTTTGGGGACCGTGCACGAACAAAAGAAGGAGTTTTGCAAGTAGAGTTAGCGCGTTTGTCCTATCAAAAAGGGAGGCTTGTGCGGAGTTGGACGCACTTGGAAAGGCAACGGGGGGGGCGTGGCTTCCTAGGTGGACCTGGTGAGACGCAAATTGAAGCAGATAGGCGTCTTTTACAAGAAAAAATTATTCGTATTCGCCGCGAATTGCAAACGGTTATTAAAACGCGTGCACTTCATAGAGCAAAAAGGAAAAAAACATCTTATCCTGTTGTGGCACTGGTAGGATATACGAATACAGGAAAGTCAACTCTCTTTAACCGTTTAAGCGGTGCAGATGTTTTAGCAAAGAATATGTTATTTGCAACGCTTGATCCGACTTTGCGCAAAGTTGTTCTTCCCCATGGAAAAACTGTTCTTTTGTCTGATACTGTAGGGTTTATTTCTAACTTGCCAACGAATTTGATTGCAGCTTTTAGAGCAACCCTTGAAGAAGTGGTTGAAGCGGATCTCATTCTTCATGTAAGAGATATGTCAGATCTTGATCATCGAGCACATGCCCAAGATGTTTTAGAAGTGCTTTCAAGTCTTGATATCGATATTGATGATATGGAGCACATCATAGAAGTTTGGAATAAGATTGATATGTTAGATGAGCAAGCATTGAATGTTTTACAAACAAGCGCAAAGACGCGATTAAATCCTGCTCTCATGGTATCAGCACTTAAAGGGGATGGACTCGATCAATTATTAAGAGCCATTGAAAAGCTAATTTTTGGAGAGGTGCAAAGCATTGAATATCTTTTACAACCTCATGAAATGTCGCTTATTGATTGGTTTTATGAAAACTCTGCGGAAATAGTGCAAGAAGGGCATGATGATGGGTCTATTACCATTAGAGCGGTTGTTACTTCTGAAGCAAAAAAACAACTAGAGAGCCTCAAAAAAATATGAATTAAGTTCTTTAAAAATATTTTTGAACATTTGTGCTTAAATTTTATATTTTTATTATCTCAAAATAATATGACAGCAAGTTAAGAGGATAGTTACTACTTTCTCTTAATAAAACAATATGAAGAAGTATTTTGCTGGTTAAAATAAAGATGAGTCTTACATGTAATAAAAGACTATTCGTACGTACCGTATGGCGAAGCATTTTGATTGTTTTGCTATTACAAATTCTATGTGTATCTTTGATTTGGTTGTATTATTTTGTCCAGCCCCGTGGTTACCAAGCAACTTTAACATTTTCATTATCTGATTCTGTAGGAAAGCCATTACCAATTAAAAAGCAAGACAATGTTATCGCTTTTTTGTTTTCACAGCCTATGTTCTTCAATGATTCGAATTTTTCTTTAAGTGCTTCTTATAAGAAAAAAAATCATGAAAATATCCGTTTATCGCGTCATGGTGATTTTATCGATCTTATTTTTGAAGCCGAGACACTTGAAGCAGCTCAACGTGGGTTGGAAACTTGGTTTTCCGCATTTTCACAAGCAATCATAAAACAGAAACAATTCTTGTTAAATGATAAATTAGAAGACAAACAATATGATAATATTGCAATCCTTAATATCGTGCAGGAATTTCGTAAATCTATTGATTCTTTTATTCAGCGTGGTGTAAAACAAACAGAACTTCATAATCTTTCGATGCAATTAACGCAAGCAACTTTAAAGCGTATTCATTTAACAAGTTTGAATTCAACGATTAACATGATGCGTGAAAATGGGCAGTCTTTACTGTCTTTATCGTTTATTGCAGGCAATTCAGCAATTGTTTCTCTGGAATCTAAACGTGATCTCTTGGAAACGCAAAGAGCACATATGGCTGCACAATTAGGGTGGACACATCCTCAAATTAAAGCGATGACTGCAGAATTAGAGACAGTTTCTCATCAATTAAAAAATAAAATTTTACAGATTGTTTATCAAGTTCATTCAGATGAGGTTATTGCAACGGAATTGGAAAAACAGCTTCAAAAAAGGGTGAGTTTTTTTATAAGAGATCAATCCCAATCTTTGAATGAAATATTTAATGAATTTGAAAATAAAATAAAAGCAGCGATCGATGTCCAAAATAAAGCGATGAGCAAGTCTGTTCAACGAAGAGAAAAAGTCATTGGTTCATATTGGGGATTGAGTGATAATCCTCTTCTCTTACAAAATACAAATATCCACGTGGTTATGCCAATAACGTTAGCACCAATTTCTTTTATGGCTCTTTATGGAAAAAATATTCTTGTGAGTGCATTGGCCAGCTTCCTTACTCTTTTGCTAGGAATCTTGTTATTCTATCCGTGCTTTAAAAGGAAAAAAGACCAAATCTCAGAAGAGGATTTGAGATCAAAAGAAAATTCTCTTAAGAAGAATGAGAATATTTTAGTCTCTCAAGAAATGAAAAATTTTGAAGCTTTTATTACGATAGAGGGATTATCTGATGTTTTGAAATGGCGTGCTTCAACCATTATTTCAATCATTGGACCAGAGGCTGCACGGACAGCGGCAAAGCTTTCACTTCATCTCACAAAAGAGAACAAAACAATTTTGTTGGTCGATATTTCTGGTCAACAAATAGAGAAAGTCATTGGTCCACATCGCGGACTGAGTGATATTTTAACGGGCAATGCCAAGTTGCATGATGTTATTTACCGTGATTATGATACGGGGGTTGATATTCTTCCTCAGGGGGTAACAAGTGCCATTTCAGCACAAGATTTTTCAAATGATATTTTTCATATATTACAAGAATTTAAAAAAGAATATGATTTTATCATCCTAGAGATGGCAAGCGAACCAAAATATGGGTTTGAGCAATTTGCAGAGCTAACAGACTATTATATTTGTAATACTGTTCTTAATGAACAAGAATGGATGATGCGGATGGTAGACAGCTTTCCAAAGACTGTTTATCGCATTGTAGCATCATAAGCTTCGTAAAGTAAAAAAGAAATATGTATCGCATGTTATAGTGGTACGCTTGTTTTTTGCTAAAGTTGTAGTACATACTAAAATAGACAAAGAGTTAATGTTTAAATTTTAAAATGCATTTTAGTTGGAGAGAAGCGTGGGGCAATCAGAGATGGTAGTAAAGAGATTAAACAATAGCATTTTAACGCCTGTGCAAAAGGAAAATAGAAAACATATACAGGTGTGGCTTTACTCTATTTTATTGCTGTGTTTGGCAATTGTCTTAGTGGGTGGCGCTACTCGTTTGACGGGATCAGGATTATCTATAACGGAATGGAAGCCAATACACGGCGTTATTCCACCGATTGGTGTGGATCAATGGCAAGAGGAATTTTTAAAATATCAACAGATAGCACAATATAAGCTGCTTAATCCTGATATGACCTTAAGTGCTTTTAAGGTCATTTTTTGGTGGGAATGGGCGCATCGTGTTCTTGGGCGTCTTGTTGGTCTTGTCGCTTTATTGGGGCTCATTTGGTTTTGGGCGACTAAGCGTGTTGAAAAAAATATCTTACTCCCGCTTATTGTTGTACCTATTCTTATCGCCTTTCAAGGCTTTATTGGTTGGTGGATGGTTGCTTCAGGGATTGGGCAAAGTAGTTTAACAAGTGTGAGCCAATATCGTTTGGCATTTCATCTTATAACGGCATGTTTTGTTATTGTTTTTGTTACTTATTTATCTCGAGGGCTTGCAGAATATTCAGAAAAGCCAGCAAATCAAAAGGTGCAATATTTTGCGGCTTGGCTTGTTATTCTCGTCTTGATAGAGATTTATTGGGGTGCTTTGGTTGCAGGGCTTCATGCAGGAAAAGTCTATAATACATGGCCCCTTATGGATGGTCAGATTATTCCTGATGGATTGTTACAGCATCGTCCTGTTTGGCTCAATTTATTCGAAAATCCCTTAACGGTTCAGTTTATTCATAGATTTTTTGCTTATTTTTTATTGATTGCCTCGGCTATTCATGCTTTCTATGTACAAAAAAATGTTCCCCGTTCAACCCACTCTCGTCGTGCATTTCTTATCTGTGGTATGATTATTATCCAAGCACTTTTAGGTATTTTGACACTGTTACATGAGGTTCCGATAAGTTTGGGGCTCATTCATCAAAGTATGGCATTAGTCGTGTTGTGTTTTGTTGTTGCGCATTGGCGAGCAACAAAAGGGGCTTATCCCGTTGTTGAATAAAAGTTTGTGAGTAGGGAGGTTTAGTTGCCTGAAAGCATTAAATCGAGGTTTTGGATAGCTGCAGCTGATGCGCCTTTTCCTAAATTATCGAATAGGGCGCTGAGATTGAAAATACCTTCACGATCATTTCCAAATACGAACAGTTTCATACCATCTTTATTGGCTAAATACTCTGGATTAAGTCTTTCAAGTGAAACAGTTTCTTCTTGTGATGCGACTAAAATGGTATTTTGTCCTTCGTAATGGTTTGCGAGAATTTCGCGCAAATCAGAACAGTTTGCTGATTTTGTGAATAAATGGCGATGCAGAGGAAGATTCACAATCATTCCTTGGGGAAAACGACTCACACTTGGTATAAAAACTGGGGTTTGATTGATTTGTCCATAGATTTTAATTTCTGGCACATGTTTGTGTTCAAGATTAAGACCATAGATAAAATAATTGTCCTGAATATTTTGTTGAGATTGATTTTCCATTTGTAAAATCAACTGTTTTCCACCACCGGTATAGCCGGAGATTGCATTAATCGAGATGGGATAATCGGCGTCTAGCAGTCCTGCTTCACGGAGTGGGCGAATCAAACTAATGGCACCGGTAGGATAGCATCCGGGATTGGTTATATAATGTGCTGCTTGGATGCGCTTTCTTTGTCCTGCTGTCATTTCAGGAAAACCGTAAACCCAGTCTGGTGCAACACGGTGGGCTGTCGAGCTATCAATAATCCTAATGTTTTTATTTTTTTTAAGCCAATGAACTGTTTCGCGTGCAGTATCATCTGGAAGACACAAAATAGCAATATCGGCTTGATTAAGATAGTCTTGTCGCAGATGAACATTATGGCGATCTTTATGAGCAAGAGAGAGTAGTTTTAAATCTGTACGCCTTTCTAAGCGTTTTTGTATTTGTAGTCCGGTTGTGCCATGTTCACCATCAATAAAAACTTTGGTTAGCATTCTTATTTGCCTTCGTATTAACTTTGCCTATTATATTCAGCTTTTCACATTATAAATTATTTTTAATCATTAAATTATTGAATTTCTTTAGATTATAGATACCTTTTGTAAAAGGTGTAAACAAATAAGAGTGTAAAAAAAGAAATGTAATCTCATTTTTTACCATTCTCGAGAGGGAAGTTTTTCGTTGTTTTTATAACAAAGAACTAAGATAAATATTTACCTCATTATTTTTGAGTGTAAGTAGTTTAAAATGTTTGGTTTGCATGGTTTGCTGTGTTATCGTTCCTTGACTTTATTTTTTTATGTTAGGAATGTGTTTTATGACTCAGCAAGAAAATGACGCACAAAAGCGCTTTTTTAATGATAATTTACAAACTGTTGATGGTGCAATTTTTGACGCAATTAGAGGGGAGTTTGAGCGTCAACAACATGAAATTGAGCTGATTGCTTCAGAGAATATTGTTTCAAGAGCGGTCCTTGAAGCGCAGGGGTCTGTTTTAACCAATAAGTATGCAGAAGGTTATCCAAGAAAGCGCTACTATGGTGGGTGTCAATTTGTTGATGTCGTTGAAGATTTAGCTATTGAAAGGGCAAAACAGCTTTTCGGTGCTGCGTTTGCGAATGTACAGCCTAATTCTGGTAGCCAAATGAATCAAGCTGTCTTTTTAGCTTTACTTCAGCCTGGTGATACATTTATGGGGTTGGATTTAAATGCTGGTGGTCACCTTACGCATGGTTCACCTGTTAATATGTCAGGAAAATGGTTTGATGTTGTTTCCTATGGTGTGCGTCAAGAAGATCAGATTATTGATATGGATGAGGTTGAGCAGCTTGCAAAAGAACGTAAGCCAAAACTTATTATAGCAGGGGGCTCATCTTATCCACGGCTATGGGATTGGGAAAGATTCCGTGAAATTGCAGATGAAATCGGTGCTCATTTACTCGTTGATATGTCTCATATTGCTGGTCTTGTTGCTGGTGGCGTGCATCCTTCACCTGTTCCACATGCGCATATTGTAACAACAACAACACATAAATCGCTTCGAGGTCCACGTGGTGGTTTAATATTGACAAATGATGAGGCTTTATCCAGAAAAATTAATTCTGCAATTTTTCCTGGTCTTCAAGGTGGTCCTTTAATGCATGTGATTGCCGCAAAGGCTGTTGCGTTTGAGGAGGCTTTGCGTCCCTCTTTCAAGAGTTATAGTGCTAATGTTGTCGCTAATGCGAAAACTTTAGCAAAAACATTACAGGGTAATGGTTTTAATATTGTTTCTGGTGGTACAGATAATCATTTGTTGTTGGTTGATTTACGTTCCAAAAATCTAACAGGTAAACGTGCTGAATTGGCTTTGGGACGCGCTCATATTACCTGCAATAAAAATGGCATTCCTTTTGATTCTGAAACGCCATCTATAACATCAGGAATTCGTTTGGGATCACCTGCTGCCACGACGCGTGGTTTTTTAGAAAAAGAGTTTATTCAAGTTGGTCATCTGATTTCAGAAGTTCTTGATGGTCTTCGGAGTGCAAAAAGTGATGAAGATAATCATGTCGTTGAAATGGCTGTTGAGAAAAAGGTAAAAGATATAACGAATCAATTTCCTCTTTACTCTTATCTTACCACTCGTTAAGGATACAAAGGATGCGCTGTCCTTACTGCCAATATGAGGATACACAGGTCAAAGACTCACGTCCAGCAGAAGAGGGGGCAGTGATTCGCCGCCGCCGTGTGTGTTCCGTTTGTGGTGGTCGTTTTACAACTTTTGAACGTGTTCAGTTGCGTGAGCTCTTGGTTGCTAAAAAAAGTGGACGATGTGAACTCTTCGATCGTGATAAGTTAATGCGATCAGTTGATGTGGCTGTACGTAAGCGCAATATTGATTCTGATCATATTGAACGAGCAATTTCTGGCATTGTACGCCAGCTTGAAAGTTTGGGAGAACCAGAGATTGCTTCAGAAAAAATTGGGCATCTTGTGATGGAAGCATTGAAAAGAATTGATGATATTGCTTATATTCGTTTTGCTTCTGTGTATCGAGATTTTCGTAATGCAAGCGATTTTCACGATGTTATAGATGAATTGTCAAAGGGTATCGCGGATACAGAATCTCGTTTTGATGAATAAAAAAGTGCAAGATGAACGGTTTATGGCTGCAGCTATTCGTTTAGCAGAACGTCATGTCGGTCTTACAGGTGAGAATCCTTCCGTTGGTACGTTAATTGTGCGAAACGATAATGGTGCTGTGGGGGCTTTTATTGTTGGCTATGGCGTAACAGCTATTCATGGGAGTCCTCATGCGGAAGTGCAAGCTTTACACATGGCAGGTTCTTTGGCTCAAGGAGCGACTGCTTATGTTACTTTAGAACCTTGTGCGCATTATGGAAAAACTTCGCCGTGTGTGAATGCGCTTATTGATTCAGGTGTTTCTCGAGTTGTTGTTGCGCTGACTGATTGTGACAAGCGTGTTGATGGTCATGGTATTGCTCTTTTGCGAGCAGCGGGTATTGAAGTGGTTGAGGGCATTTTAGCTGAAGAGGCTTTTGAATCCTTATGGACGCATTGGTGCATAAGGAAGATACAACGCTGTGCGGTCACTTTTAAAATGGCAATTTCTGCCGATAATGGTGTTGGAAAAAGAGAGAAGGGCAGCGTAAAAATTAGTGGAACACTTTCTCATGCTCATACGCATATTCTACGTGCTCAAAATAATGCTATCCTCGTTGGTATTGGTACTATATTAGCAGATGATCCACAACTCAATTGCCGCTTGCCAGGGATGGAAATGCGCTCACCAATTCGTATTATTTTGGATGCAGATTTATCTATCCCCCTTGATGCAAAAGTTGTCCAAACAGCCATAAAAATTCCTACATGGGTTATTTGTGATGTGGATCTTTCAAAGAAAAGCAAAAAAAATGCATTGGAGCAATATGGTGTGTCTGTTTATTCGGTCGAGATGAACAATGGTTGTGTAGAACCCTTTGCTCTTTTACAGATGCTTTATAAACATGGGATTAATAGTGTTTTATTGGAAGGGGGCGTCAAGACAGGGGAAAAATTTTTGAATGCTGGTTGTGTTGATCATTTGATATGTTTTCATACCCCTATTGTTTTAGGCAAAAATCGTATTGAAGCCCCTCATTTTGGAAATTATCTCTCGCAGTTTCATGAGATTGAGACAAGAATGTTTGGAAATGACCGTTTTTATAAGTGGAGACGTAAGACATTATGTTCACAGGAATTATAACGGATATTGGTTGTGTTGAAGATGTTCAACCTTTAAAGCAGGGGATGCGTTTAAAGATTTCTACCCGCTATGCTATAGAAAGCTTAGCAATTGGCGCGTCAATTGCTTGTTCAGGAATTTGTCTGACAATTGTAGAGCGAGGATTAAAGCAAGAAGATACCAATTGGTTTGTTGTTGAGGCGTGGGAAGAAACATTACGTTTAACGAATCTTGCACAATGGATAAAAGGAACTTTTGTTAATTTGGAACGTTCGCTTCGATTGGGTGATGAAATGGGAGGACATTTAGTTTCTGGTCATATTGATGGTTTGGCTGAAATCATTGATCAAAAAAATGAAGGGGATGCAATTCGTTTTTATTTAAAAGTTTCAAGACAATTTATGCCTTTCATTGTTAATAAGGGATCTATTGCACTTAATGGGACATCTTTGACTGTTAATGGTGTTGAGGATTGTGTTTTTGATGTTCTTATTATTCGCCATACACTTGAAATGACAACGTGGGGACAAGCTAAAATTGGAGATCGGGTCAATTTGGAAATTGATCAACTTGCTCGTTATGCTGCAAAACTTTTTGCTTTAAAAAGAGAAGATGAATAAGCCAACACTCTATTGATCGTTTTCAGAATTTTATGCTTTATAACTTTGATTTTTTTGATTCGTTTTTTGTGGAATTCCATTATGATGAAAGAGATAGGTAAAAAGCCTCACGTATTGATTGTTGAGGCACGTTTTTATGAGGGGATTTCTGATGCACTTTTGAGAGGTGCAGTGAATACTTTGCAAAAAGCTGAAGCAAGTTATGATGTTGTAACGGTTCCTGGAGCATTAGAAATACCAAGTGCAATAGCTTTTGCTGAACAAAACAAGATATCGTATGATGGTTATGTTGCTCTTGGTTGTGTTATTCGAGGTGAAACATATCACTTTGAAATTGTTGCTAATGATTCTTGTCGTGCATTGATGGATTTAACTGTTCATCAGCACTTGGCTATTGGAAATGGTATTTTGACTGTTGAAAACGAAGAACAAGCATGGGTGCGTGCAAAATTAGATGACAAAAATAAAGGTGGTTTTGCGGCTGAAGCTGCTTTATGTATGATCGCTCTAAAAAAGAGATTTGGAGATAATCGTTAAATATGGCTGATATAAAAAGCAGACATTTTCCGCGTTCAGCCAATAAACGTGGAGCAGCAAGACTCGCTGCAGTTCAAGCACTCTATCAAATGGATATCGTGGGTTCGGGGGTGATGGAAACGGCAGCTGAGTATGAGGCTTATCGTTTGGGAAAAGATATTGATGGAGATCAATATCTTGAAGCTGATTTTCAGTGGTTTTTGGCTATTATAACGGGTGTTGTAAAAGATCAAAAGCAGCTTGATCCGCTGCTTCATCAACAGCTTTCTGCAGAGTGGTCTCTTTCACGTCTTGATTCTATATTGCGAGCAATTTTACGAGCAGGTTTATGGGAGTTGATCAACCGTAAAGATGTTCCCGTTGCGGTTGTCATGAATGAGTATGTTGACATAGCAAAGGCGTTTTTTGAAGGTGATGAGCCAAAACTTGTTAATGCAGTTCTTGACAGTATGGCAAAAAAAGTTCGCCTCTAAGAGTTACACCCCCCCCCTATTATAGATCTGATATTATCAGACCTATAATATTGAAACGGTATGCAGACTATATAATTTAGTTATGGGGTGGCAAATTCGCAGGGCCTTTTATAATTTGAATTAAGAAAGGATGTTCTTTCGTTACAGTTGGCGTTGTTTGTGTAATAAAATCAAATACTTGACCGTCTTGTAATCCGTAATTTGCAACTTTTGTAACCTGATTATTTTTACTGAAGTAAATGGCTAAAACTTTGCGATCAATAATCTTTGTTTTCATAAACTGCATCCCACGATAACGTGTCTGTGAGATGTAATAAAAAACTTCATTATCATATTTTGTTTTTAATGAAGGGGTTCCTAAAGTTAAAAGAACTTGCTCTTGACTTGAGCCAATAGAGATAGAACTTAGAGCATTTTTATCAAGAACATAGCCCTCTCTATAAATTTGGCTCGAACCTGAAGAATCAAGAAGGCTACACCCAGCAAGCATTCCTATGCTTGCTGTTGATAGACCAATCAATAATTTACGTTTGATTAAGGCTATTATGTGAGGCATTTGAAACAATGGTATCTCCTTTTTATACTGAGATGTAGGACAAGAAGGCAACCTCAAGTTTTTTCTAATTTTAACTTAATCTACCGTAGCTTACACTGAGTTTCCCTGTTATAAAGCAAATTATGCCATATAGAATTTCTTTAGAAAAGAAAAAAATGCATAAATACTTGAGATAAATAAAAACATAGTGCTTTACGCGTTTTTATGTTTGGGAGTTGTCAATGAATGTTCAAAATGTTCCTCAAATGACATTTGCTTTGGCTTATCCAGTATCTGTACGTTCTCTACCTGCTAAAGGTATAAGGGTTCATTTTTGTGCAAACAAAAAAGAATGTACACATTTAGCCCAGAACCATGATTTAATTGAAGTAAAATCTTGTGAGGGAAAATTCCATATTTTCCCGTGGAAAAAACGCGGAGTGCGTATAAAAGGTCTGTTGCAAGCGCGTATACTACAGTTATGTGTTGTTACATTGGAACCATTAGAAAATATCCTTTGTGAAAATATTGAGGTTGTTTTTGTTCCTGAAGATTCAAATTTGATGAAGCCCCAAATATCAGAGGATACAGGGGAATTGTTTTTAGATGTGGGGGGGCTTGATACTCCTGAAGTGTTTTATGATGATAAAATTGATATTGGCGCAATCATGGAAGAGTTTTTTGAGTTGTCTATTAATCATTATCCACGTAAAGAAGGGATAAAGATGAATATGGATGAAAATTTAGAAGAAGCAGAGCGAAAATTCTCTCCATTTTCTGTTTTGAAAAATTGGAAGTGATTGTAGAAACATACAAAAAATATCTATTGTATGCTAAACGGTATTTTCTGCGGAGCGATTTTCGCAAGATGTGCTGTGTGAGTATTCAGGAGCCAAAAATCATAATATGTATTTAAAGATGTAAATGAAAAGATGTGGGATATGCAAGCGTGATTAGAATTTCTGTGGATGTCATGGGCGGTGATTACGGTCCAGAAGCAGCTATTGCAGGAGCAGCAATTGTACAAAAATATTTATCAAATATTTATTTTCTATTTTATGGAGTAGAGGAGGCTGTTCGTCCGGTTTTAAAAAAATATCCCTGTTTGGATTCTGTATCGCGCTTTTGCCCTACAGAAAGTTATACACGCATGGATGAAAAGCCAAGCCAAGCACTTCGTAATGGACGTGGTAAATCATCAATGTGGTACGCCATTGAAGCGGTAAAAAATGGTGAAGCTGATGCTTGCATTTCTGCTGGTAATACGGGTGCACTCATGGCCATGTCTTATTTTTGTTTGAAAATGCTTGCAGAGGCTGAACGTCCTGGTATTGCGGGTATCTGGCCAACACTGCGCAGTGAGAGTATTGTTTTAGATATTGGAGCAACAATTGGTGCCTCTGCTAGTCAGTTGGTTGATTTGGCGGTTATGGGAGCAGGTATGTTTCGCGCTTTATATCACACTGAAAGACCAAGTGTTGGGCTTTTAAATGTGGGGGTAGAAGAGGTTAAAGGACTTTATGAAATAAAAAAAGCAGGAATGATATTGCGTGAAGTGCAATTAGAAGGATTGGAATATAAAGGATTTGTTGAGGGCAATGACATTGGAAAAGGAACAGTCGATGTTGTTGTAACAGAGGGGTTTTCTGGTAATATTGCTTTAAAAACCGCAGAAGGAACCGCGCGACAGATAGGAGAGATTTTAAACTCTGCAATGCGCAGTTCTTTTTTAACATCTCTTGGTTATTTTTTATCGCGGGGTGCTTTTCGTATACTGAAACATAAAATGGATCCTGATAGGGTGAATGGAGGAGTGCTTTTAGGTTTGAATGGTGTTGTTATAAAAAGTCATGGCAGTGCTAATGCTAATGGCTTTGCTTCTGCTATCCGCGTTGGTTATGAGATGGTTAATAACGGACTTTTACAAAAAATAACGGCTGATTTACGGCGATTTCATGAAAATAAAGAAACACTTTTTGACCAAGAAGATGAAGCAGTGATGAATGGAGAGTCCTTATGATAAGCTCTTATAATAGAAATGAAAAATTTGAAGAAAAGGTAAGAGCTGAATGATTCGGTCAATTATACGTGGTGTAGGAAGTGCTTTGCCGAAAAGAAGTTTATCAAATGAAGAGATTGCAAAGTTTGTTGAAACGTCAGATTCATGGATTGTTCAGCGTACAGGAATACGCCAACGTTATATTGCCAGTGAAAATGAAACAACTGTTTCTTTAGGAGTTGAGGCTGCGCAAGCAGCACTTACAAATGCTGGTTTAACAATAAAAGACATCGATTGTATTATTTTAGCAACGTCCACCCCGAATCGTACTTTTCCTGCTTCTGCTGTTGAAATTCAGCATGCTTTGGGAATGAGCCATGGATTTGCTTTTGATATTCAAGCTGTTTGCTCTGGTTTTATTTTTGCTTTAACAACAGGAGATTCTTATTTACGGTGTGGGGGAGCTAAAAGAATTTTAGTTATTGGATCCGATACATTTTCTCGAATTTTAGATTGGGAAGATCGTACGACATGTGTATTGTTTGGTGATGGTGCTGGTGCTGTTATTTTGGAAGCACTAGAAACTGAGGGGGGTATTGCTTTTGAGCGTGGTATATTGTCTGCGAAATTGCGTTCTAATGGTGCTTATATAGATAAGCTATATGTTGATGGTGGACCTTCAACAACACAAACGACAGGCTATTTGCGTATGGAAGGACGAGAAGTTTTTAAATATGCTGTTGGTATGATAACGGATGTGGTTGATGATTGTTTTGCAGCTGCAGGTATGGATTCTTCACAACTAGATTGGTTTGTACCTCATCAGGCTAATAAGCGCATTATTGAAGCATCTGCTAAAAAGCTGGGAATTTCACTAGATAAAGTTGTGATTACCGTTGATCAACATGGTAATACGTCTGCTGCATCAGTTCCGTTGGCTTTAACAACAGCTGTTTGCGATGGAAAAATAAAAGAAGGAGATCTTATCATGTTAGAAGCCATGGGAGGTGGATTTACATGGGGAGCAATTCTTATTCGTTGGTAAATTATGGCTACTTGACCATATTTCAAGAAAACGTATAAGTCATTTTGTAATTTTTAATATTTTAATAGGTGGTTATAATGACAAGTAAGACAGTAACGCGTGCAGATTTAGCGAGCGTAGTTTGTAAAAGAGTGGGCTTGTCACATACTGAATCAGCAGCTTTAGTCGAATTGGTTTTGGATGAGATTTGCAACTCACTTATAAGAGGTGAAGCGGTTAAATTATCTTCTTTTGCAACTTTTCAGGTTCGCAGTAAAAATGAACGTGTTGGACGCAATCCAAAAACAGGTGTTGAAGCACCGATTCCGCCGCGACGTGTTGTGACGTTTAAGGCTGCCAATGTCCTTAAACAGAGAATTTTAGATTCGCATCGTGCAAAACAGAAAAAATGATATCTCATAAATAAATGCCATGGTATGTTTGGTATTTGTTAAAGAAATGTATAAAATAAGGGTCTTTATTTTTTAGAAAAAGACTGGTGAGTAAGGTATCAATGATGGTCTTATTTTTGACTAATCTTGTTGAGAAATTGAGACAGAATGAGTCATTGTGAAGTAATTTATTTTGTTTTAAATAAGGTGTTACAAAATGGATAAAAGCTCTGATGCTTTTCGCACAATTAGCGAAGTAGCGGAGTTATTGGAGCTTCCGCAGCATGTCTTAAGATTTTGGGAAACACGTTTTAGGCAGATTAAACCAATGAAACGTGGGGGAGGAAGGCGCTATTATCGTCCGGTCGATGTTGATTTGCTCAATGGTATTAAGCAGTTACTATATGATCAGGGTTATACGATAAAAGGTGTGCAACGCCTTTTGAAAGAAAATGGTGTTGCTTTTGTGACTGCATTGGGTAATGGTGATCTTGATGCTATGAATGTGGTCATAGAGAAGAAACATGCAGGACAAACTTCTGAAAATGCTAGCAATAAGCCTAAGAAATCTTCTTTTGGGCTTTTGAGTTTCATGAGAAATGAGGGAGAAACATCTGTCGGTTCTGTGAATCTTTACAAAGATAAAACTGATAAAGCATTGTTACAAGAAATTCTGTTTGAACTCATTGAATGTAAGCGTGTTCTTGATAGAGCACGATAATAATATTTTTTTATTTTATATGTGTTTTGTAGATATTTAGATGTTTTATGGATGTGCCCAGAATTTTATACGTTCAGCGAGTAGTCATATATCGTATGTGTATATTTAACGAGTTTTTTATAAGAGTTTTTCATTTGGTAAAACATGAAGAAGAGAAAGAATAAACGCTGAGTTTTGCCATTTTTTTTGATTTGGCTTTATAAAAATTAAGGCAATATCTCATCAGTGTAGATTGCGGGATGTAGAATGCCATTAGCTTACCAATTCATGTGCTTGTTTTAAAGAGATGTTTCTTAAGGCTTCTTAATCTTATTTTATCATAATGCCTCGTGAATGATTAATGGTAAACTCGTTGAGTACCGCTATTTTTATACTTATGAAGGTTCAAGTCGGCATCATCATTATAGTTATAGCCTGTTCTCAATGACTGCAACAATTCTTAGCACTTTAGGCGGTTCATTGTAGGCATTTTAAAAGTCCTTTCTCAATAATTTTTATCCATACACTCATTCCGCTTGTTTCGTGCAAGCAAATGATTTTGATAGATTCAACATAAACATATTAAAAATAAGAGAAGCCTATGATATTCGAAACCTTATTTAATATGAATAACGATATATTATCATTATAAATCAATATCTTGTCCTTTTTTATAAGGGCTTATCTTACGAATAAGAAATATCATTGTTCAGCTAATTTTACATATTTTTTATTAATAAATATAATCTTGTTTTCAGTTTTCTTGCTTGATGTTTCTATAATTATTGTAATGATCTATCCATGATAGTAGCAGAATCTTTTCATTATAAAGGTAAAAGATTAATGTTATTATTAATATTCAATTGTCTATGATTTTTGCATTTAAACAGCTCATAGCTTACATTCAACTTTTTCACCAATCCACCTTGTAGAGAGAGAGCACGTTACTCTTTCTGATGATAGGTCATTGTGCATGAAACAAAAACACACTACAATATCAAATTATTTCATTTTGTACAAAAACTGAAGATTTATAGTAAAAAATTAACGTATTACCATCTTCTGTGATATTATGCATTTATGACACGTTGCAAATCTGGAGGTGTTGCTTCATTTGAGAGTTGTTTAATCACATCTTCTACAGATAAAAGGGTTTGATTTGTACTTCCTAAGCGGCGTATATTTACGCTGTTTGTTTCAGCTTCACGTTTGCCACATACCAAAATTACGGGGACTTTTTGTAAAGAATGTTCTCGTATTTTATAGTTAATTTTTTCATTGCGGAGATCTATTGTTGCGGAAAGCCCAACAGCTTTAAGTTTTGCTGTTATTTTTTGGGCATATTCATTTGCTTCGGATGTAATTGTTACAACAACAATTTGTTCAGGAGCAAGCCAAAGTGGCATATGTCCAGCAAAATTTTCGATTAATATACCAAGAAAACGCTCCATTGATCCCAAAATAGCACGGTGGATCATAACAGGTTGACGTTTTTCTGAATCTTTATCAATATAGAATGCACCAAAACGTTCAGGGAGATTAAAGTCTATTTGTGTTGTTCCACATTGCCATTCACGACCGATAGCATCCTTTAATGTATATTCAAATTTTGGACCATAAAATGCTCCTTCACCTGGAAGGATGCTTGTTTTGATTTGTCCTGCAAATTTTGTTTCAATCGTTTTAAGGACAGATTCCATGATACTTTCTGCATGATCCCATAATGCATCAGATCCAACTCGTTTTTCTGGACGTGTTGAAAGCTTAAGACTAATTTCTTTAAAACCAAAATCAGCATAAGTTGATAAAATAAGATCATTAATACTGAGACATTCATCGGCTAATTGTTCATCAGTACAAAAAATATGCGCATCATCTTGTGTAAAACCACGCACACGCATAAGACCATGTAAAGAGCCTGAAGGCTCATAACGATGAACAAGTCCAAATTCAGCAAGTCTAATAGGCAAATCACGATAAGATTTTAAACCATGTTTAAAAATTTGCACATGACCAGGGCAATTCATTGGTTTAAGGGCATAAACATTCCCATGATCTGAATCTTCTGCTGCTGAAATTACTTTGAACATATTCTCCTTATACCAACCCCAATGGCCAGATATTTCCCAGAGTGACCTATCGAGAACTTGTGGTGCATTAACTTCAGCATATTGATGATCATCAAGGCGTCTACGCATATAGCTGATCAAATTTTGGAACATTTTCCAACCTTTTTTGTGCCAAAAAATCATTCCTGGCCCTTCTTCTTGAAAGTGAAATAAGTCCATTTCACGTCCCAAGCGGCGATGATCACGTTTTTCAGCTTCTTCTAGCATATGGAGGTAGGCTTTTAAGTCATTTTCATTTGCAAATGCTGTTCCATAAATTCTCGTGAGCATTGGATTATTGGCATCGCCACGCCAATAAGCTCCTGCAACTTTCATTAATTTGAAAGCATTCCCAATTTGCCCTGTAGATTGCATGTGCGGTCCGCGACAAAGATCAAACCACTCCCCTTGATAATAGATTTTTAAATCTTGATTTTCAGGAATGCTATCAATAAGTTCAACTTTATAAAATTCTTTTTTCTCAGAAAAAACTTTTCTTGCTTTTTCACGAGACCAAATTTCTTTTCTAAAAGGTTTATTGCGTTGGATAATTTCACGCATTTTCTGTTCAATGACGGTGAGATCATCTAATGTAAAAGGTTGTTGGCGTGCAAAATCATAATAGAATCCATTCTCAATGACAGGACCTATTGTTACTTGCGTTTCAGGAAAGAGCTCTTGCACTGCTTCAGCAAGGACATGGGCGCAATCATGCCTTATGAGCTCAAGAGCGCGTGAATCTTCTCGGGTAATAATCTCTACTTGACCAGATTGTCCCAATGGATCCGATAAGTCTCGCGTGATACCATCAAGACTATAGGCGACTGCTTTTTTTGCAAGTGATTTAGAAATAGATTCTGCTAATTCCAAGCCTGTCATTTCGGCGGGGTAATTACGTTTTGAACCATCGGGAAAAAAAAGAGAAATAGAGCAAGACATAAAAACACCCTTTTAATCCAATTCCGCTAACGATTGCGGATGGTTTCGTGAAAATTGAGTAAAAAGCTTATAGACTAATTTTTTTATCAATACATGTGAAAAAAGAAAAGGATTATTTGTTGTGTTTGTCAGAAATTTTCCAGTAACACCAAGGTTTATAAAAACAGCAAGAATTTCCAAGCGATGGAGGGACTGGATCAAAGCCATCTGTTCCAAAGGGTCCACAACGCATGATACGAAAGAGTCCCATCCATGCACCAGCCCAAAGCCCATGGCGTGCAATCGCTTCATATGTATATTCTGAACAAGTCGGGGCATGGCGGCACTGATTACCTATAAGGCTCGAAAGTGTTATTTGATAGAAACGTATTAAGAAAACACCCAATAATCGTCCGGGTGTTTTTTGCCAAGTGCCTGTGTAATTCCGAGTCAACTTTTTTTGTCTAGATTGTGATTTGAACATTTATTTTTCTTCAATTTTTTGAATGCAGTCTATCGTTGCATCAAAGGGTAGTAGTGTTGCTGCATGGCGCACTTTATAGTCTTTAATGGGCTGTAAGCAAGAAAAATCCTCAAATGGAGCTTGAGGAGAAGGACCATTTTGCGTTAGCATTTGGTAGATAACTTCACGCAATATTTTAAGATCTTGAGTTGTTTGTCCGATGATATGAGATGCTAAAAGTGAAGCTGAAGCTTGCCCTAGCACACATGCATGTATTTCGTGAGCAAAATCGGTAATAATACCATTTTCCACTTTTAAATCTACAGTGATTGTCGAACCACAAAGGTGTGCATGTTTTCTTGATGTTGCATCAGGATTATTAAGACGCCCAATTTTGCCTATATGTGCAGCATATTTAAGTATTTTATCATTATAGATATTATCAATCATGCGCTATTGCCTGAAATTTTGAGAGTCGTGATTGTTTAAACTTTTAATTCGCTTATATAGAGATTATACAAAATGAGATAGGTATGGAGCAAATGCTTTGTATAGAGTAAGCTTGGAGTTTTTGAATGCGTAATGTTGTTAAAGAAGACACAAATTTATCTGAAGAAAAGCGTCCGAGTATTGAAGAGGTGGAAGAGGCGATTCGTACATTACTCTTATGGATAGGGGAAAATCCAAATAGAGAAGGGCTTTTAGATACTCCAAAACGTATAGCCAAGGCATATCGCGAGCTTTTTAATGGTTATAGTCAATCGATTAAAGAAACCTTAGGTACAGTTTTTGAAGAGGTTTCAGGATACAATGAAGCCGTAATCGTAAAGAATATACCTTTTTATTCACACTGTGAGCATCACATGATCCCAATTATTGGGAAAGCACATATAGCATATCTTCCTAATGCAAAAATTGTTGGTCTTTCAAAAATTGTACGTGTTGTAGATATTTTTTCTCGTCGTTTACAAACTCAAGAAGCTATGACAGCGCAAGTGGCTCACGCGTTAAAAACGTATCTGAAGCCTCATGGTGTAGCAGTATTGATTGAGGCTGAGCACATGTGTATGGCTATGAGAGGAATCCAAAAACAGGGCTCTACAACAATTACAAAAAACTTTCATGGTTATTATGAAAAAGATCAAGCGGCACAAGCACATTTTATGATGATGGTTCAAAGGTCATAGTAAAGCCCATATTTCTCGTAATCTTTATTAAGTTATAAAGCATCCGGATAAAATAAATTATGAGAAAAAGAAAATTGGCTTGTACCTTTCTTTATGATTTGTTAAAGGCTAAAAACCAAGATTTTTTCTTTCCACGTGCGGTCGTGGCGGAATTGGTAGACGCGCAGCGTTGAGGTCGCTGTGGGGCAACCCGTGGAAGTTCGAGTCTTCTCGACCGCACCAGTTAGCAGTGAGTCTCTCCATAATGAGATGAAGTTATGTTAGAGAGAGGGGATTTATAGGCATTATAGAAAAATCTTTTTTGTATGTTATTTGTTGGTGTGTTGCCAATAATGTTTCGTTTTTATTACTTTATCTATGCATTTGAAATGTTATATTTTTATAAGGTGGGGTGAAGTTGCAGTGAGAAGTATAATGATTCTGAGATATTTAACACTTCTTATTTGTATTTCTTTATTATCAGCGTGTAGTGATTCACGTGCTGTACTTTGGCATGGGGTGCATGCAACACCTTCTATGACTGCCGTAGAAAGGGAAGTTGAAGGGAAACCAGTTTCTCCAAAAGCCATCGTTCCAGTGTATGTTGCAACGAGTCGTATGATGCAAAATAATTACGCTCAACCTTATGGTGCAGAGCGATCAAATAAAGTTCATTATAATCGTGTTGACGTAGGAATTCCTCAGCAACATGTAAAGGGAGTTGTTGAAATAAATGCCTATAAACCTACGCATGATAAGTATTTTGCAGCAGTAGCATTGCAAAAATACGATAATAAAGAACAGTTTAAACAGCGATTAAATGCTGCTTTAGCAAAAAAGCCAAAAGGAAAAAGAGAAATTTTTCTTTTTATCCATGGGTATAATAATAATTTTGCAGATGGTACATTTCGTACAGCACAGTTTACACACGATTATTCTTTAAATGTTGTCGCTGTGCATTATTCTTGGCCTTCGGCCGGATCAGTTCCTCTTTATATTTATGATCGTGACAGTGCTAATTTTGCCCGTGACGGATTGATAGAGCTTTTAACACTTATTAGTGAAACCAATGCTGATCAAATTTCGGTTATTGCACATTCTATGGGCAATTTTGTTATAATGGAAGCATTTAGAACGTTAGCGTTACAGGGAAAATATAGGCCTATTCGTCGTATTACAAGTTTATTAATGGCTGCACCAGATATTGATGTTGATGTATTTGAGCGCCAACTTAATGATATAAAAAAACTCCCGCAGCCAACCGCTATTTTAGTATCCAGAGCGGATAAAGCTCTTGCGGTTTCAGGACGTCTTACGGGTGGACATCATCGTGTGGGCGATGGCTCAGATATTGAAATGTTGCGTAAAAATGGAATAGCTGTTCTTGATTTCTCTCATGTGGATGGGGGGGCACACAATGTCTTTGCATCTTCGCCAACATTGATGGCTCTTTCTCGAGAAGGTTCTTTGGCTTCCACAATTATGCAAGGTACAGAATTGTCACCTAGTCAAGCCCTTCTTGCTGATGGTAGTAGTGTGTTGGAAAAAACAACACATCTTATCCTTTATACACCTGTACGTTTTCTCTCTCCACGGATTCCACGTTGATCGTGAAAAGAGAGAAGAGGCTCCATCGAATAATGTATTGGAGGTAATATTTTTTAGCACTTTCTTTAGAATGGTCTTGTAAAATGAAAAATAAATGGCGGGATGAATGTAAAAAACAGTCATTAGGTGAGTTTGTGATGATTGCACGGAAACGCTATGTTAATACGCCTACAGTTGTTGATTATTTATCTCATTCCGCAATTAAGTTATTAGACATTCATGCTATGCTTGTGAAGGTGAGAAAAGGTGATATGGGGGAAAAACCAAATTTATTGCGTCAAATTGATTCTACAAAAAAACAGTTAGATGAGATAAGCCATGCTCTTATTTTAGAATATCGTAAACGCCAAGAAAATGAGCGTTTTTTAAAACAAATTCTGCTATCCATTTCCGATCAACTTTTTGCACTTAATAATGGTTTTAAGGAAACAGGACGTCTTTTTTTTCAAGAAGTTAGAATACTTCAGTCTCAGATGCAATGTTTGTATGAGGGAAAGGAGAGGCTGCATTTGTTGAATAGCCAAGAATCTTTTTGTTCTCCATCAAAGATTGATGAAGTCATTAAACAGTTACAAAAAGCACGAGAAAAGCTTATTCTTGAAAGCCCACATCTCTTTGAAAAAAGCACAAAAGCTAAACAATGAAAGTTCTTTAGTTGAGCAGATTGATAATTTGAATTTTACAGCAAAAACGCTGTTAGATAGAAGGCTATAACCTTTTTAAAGAAAAGAATTTGCTTTAATAAATGAAACGCATGTATTTTATAATCTCACTCTTTATTGCATTAAAGCTTTAGAAGACTTTGGTTATATCTTTGCTAAAGTTAAGGCTGATGAATTAGGTGGCTTTATTGAAAATAAATGTTTGTGGAAAGAATTTTACAAAAAACTTTCTGATTCTTTTAATAATAGCCCGCCGGATAATTTTACCAATGTTATGAAGTTGTTAGTGTATTCATTAGGCAAATAAAAAGCAAGTAAAATAAAATATTTATGTCTAATATAAGGGAATAGGTGAATCTTGATTCTATTGAGTTTTTTTGCCTCTATCCCTCATCTTTTTGAAGC